>CAJWOS010000569.1 GCA_913044235.1 uncultured Pseudomonadota bacterium | reverse complement strand
TTGCAGGCCAGCCCACTGGTGGATCTCGATTGGCAGACCTGCTCCTGCCCCGCCGCGCGGCTCGTCTGGACCGCTGGAGCGTGCTGCTGATCGCCAACGTCGACGACGCACCCCGCGATGCCTTTTCTGCACGAGAACTGCAAGACCTGCGAAAGACGGCAGAAAGTCCTGCCGGCGGATAGGACGGTCGCAGCACTGCACGCGCCCGCCTGCACCAAAGCCGGCCAGACGGCGAGCCCCACGCACCAACCGAAGCGACGCATAGTTTTGGAGATGGACTGAGTAGACATGCACAACCTCTTCCGGCATCCGCGTGGATGCGTACCCGCTACCGCGACCGGCACCAGCGTAGCACGCCGAGCAAGCAGCCATCCTTCAGCGAGCGGCTAGCTCTTCGAGACCGACCACCCGCACCGTACCCCCTGGTGCATGGATGTCGAGGCTTCCCGCTGCGAGTCGGTCCAACGATACGCCCGACATCTTCAGGTCGGCCGCGACGGCCTGGACCTGCCATCCACCCGGAGAAACTGCCACCTCTGCGTCGCCTGATGCCAGCACTGCACGCAGCTTCCCTGCGCCTGCAAGACGCACCTGCAGGTCTCCTTCTCCGATTCGCACGGTGGTGTTGTAAGCGCCCATGACGGACACATCGCCTCGATCGACGAGGACATCCACATTTGCTACACCCGCAGTCACCACATCTCCCGCTCCGAGGTCTACGGATACAGGCATGGTCTCGGGTATCGACAGTGCAAGGTCGAGTCGGCAGGGTGCGACTGGCAGACACACGGAGCCGACTTGCAGCACACCATCTTCACGGAGCGTCACCGATGCACGGCCTTGAGCGCCGGCCCCATCGAGTCGATGCTCGCCAGTCACTCCCAGGCCAGGACGCACAGAATCAATACGGACCGAACCCCCAGGCGCCAAGATCTCCACCGCCGTGATGTCGAGTGCGTCGTCCATCGAGATGTGGCCGATTCCCCCTCGACAGCCGGAAAGACTGAGCGCGATTGGGATGCAGATGAACAGCTCGGACCGAAGAATGCGCATGGACCAACAGGGAGGTTCGAGGAACGGGGAGAGCAGGTGTATGCAGTGGGCGACGTACCGCAGGCCAGAAAGACAGACACATAAACGGTCCGGCCGCGTCCTTCTTGCGACTTTTTTCAGGCCCCAGTCGAAATGTTGACACGTCAACAGTGTAACAGATTGTCACCGCTCCGTCATTTCGCAGCCAAACCCTCCGTCATTTCGGGGGGGAACCCCACAGGGTGCGCGCAAATTCATGCGCATCATCTGGCGCGGCCGCCAACCACCCCAAGCCGCGAGACCAGGTGCGCTGTTTTCGGGCAAGCCGCCACGTGTCGCGCTCCGTGCGTCGAAAGGCTTCGTCGAGGTCCAGGCCCGAGACAATGTGCTCAACGATATGCCGATATGCGAACGAGCGGAGCACCCTGTGTTGGTGGGGCGTTCCCTGCTCGAGCACACGGCGGGTTTCCTCCACATATCCTCGACCGCGCATCTCCTGGAGCCGCGTCGAAATTCGCTCTCTGAGATCATCACGGTCGAGCCAGGCCACCTTCGCTGCGATGGGCGCTCGTGCGGGCGGCCCTTTCTGGCGCTGGGACATCGGCTCCCCCGTGATTCGGTAGACCTCCAGAGCGCGAATGATCCGCACCCGATCATTGGGGTGAAGCTTTGCTGCCAACACCGGGTCGACCTCCTGGAGATAGGTCCAAGGGTCTGCAAGAACATTCAACTCTGCTCGAATCGTGTGGTTTGGCGCGGGCAGAATGGCCATCGGCCGCACCAGGCCGGCAAGGTAGAAGGGCGTTCCCCCCGCGATGACCACGCGGCCCCCTTCGAGTCTCGCAGCATCCACCTCGTCCAAGAAGTCTGCGACATTGAACTCTTCGTGCAGATCACGCACATCGATGCACCGGTGCGGCACCCGTAAGCGCTCTTCTGCGGTGGGCTTTGCGGTGCCCACATCGAGGCCTCGCCACACCGTCATGGCATCCGCACTCACCACCGTGGCGCCGTACTGGGCTGCGATTTCCATCGCAAGCCCTGACTTGCCCGCTGCGGTCGGTCCTCCAATGAGGAGAACTGGGGGAAGGCTATCGACTGGATGCGGCACCGGGTCGACTCCGAGGCGGAAGCAGAAGCCACCCGGTAACGAGTCTGCTGGAGCGGGCCATGCGTGGCCGTAGAGACATCAGGCGCGGTGGAACCGCCGCTCCAGCTCGGTTCCCGAAACCCGAATGCAGACCGGGCGCCCGTGGGCACACACCGAAAAATCCACCTGATCGAGCGCGCGGAGCAGCTCCCGCATTTCGTAGGGGCTGAGGGTCTGACCTGCCCGGATCGAAGTGTGGCAGGCCATGGTCGCGAGTGCTCGCTCTCGGATCGCTTCCACCGGTCGCCCCGAGCCACCTTCGATAAAGTCGTCTGCAAGGTCCGAGATCAGTCTTGTGGGGTCTGCACCAATCAGGACCGCGGGTACCTGCTTGACAGCAAAGGTGCGGTCTCCAAACGGGGTGACTTCCAGACCGTGCAGCGAAAGCATTTCGACTCGCGGCTCCAGTGCACGTGCGCGCGCAGCCGAGAGCTCGACCATGACTGGGCTCAGCAACCTCTGGCCGACCGGTCCCCCGTCATGCTGGTTGCTTTGCAGGCGATGCAAGGTCACCCGCTCGTGCGCTGCATGTTGGTCGATGATGACCAACTCGCCAGCACCCTCCGTAAGGATGTACGTTCGAGCGACCTGACCGATGACCCGTAGATCGGCAAATCGAGGGACCGGCAGGAGCGCACCGAAGGGAGCTGGGCTCG
Organism: uncultured Pseudomonadota bacterium; assembly: GCA_913044235.1. Classification (GTDB taxonomy): domain Bacteria; phylum Myxococcota_A; class UBA796; order UBA796; family UBA2385; genus CAJWOS01. The sequence continues at coordinate 1,833 of CAJWOS010000569.1, read as the reverse complement.
CGCCGCCCCCCACCTCTGCTGCCACCGAGTCCAGCCTTGGCAGCGCCTCCGGAGGGCGTGCGGGACGGACGGCGACCGGGCTTGGGGTCCACCCAGCCGAAAGCGCAGGGTCCGGTAGGGCCGACGGTCGTGTGAGCGGAAGCGGATTCGGTGGTGCTGGATGATGCCTGGGCGTACCCCGCACAAACGCACCTGCATCGGGCGGACGCTGGATGCCATGGGCCTCCAACGCTTCGCGCATCCCTCCGGAAATCACCTGTGCGACCTCGCGGGCATTCCGGAAGCGCACCTCCGTCTTTGCAGGGTGCACGTTCACATCCACCGCCGATGGTGCGAGCTGCACATCGAGTACAACCACGGGAAACCGACCCTTCGGAACAATGCCACGGTATGCCTCCGTGACCGCACGGCGAACCACTGGGTCCTGCACGAAGCGGCCGTTCACGTAGAGGTAGCTGCTCCCTCGAGAACTGCTTCGGTGCACCCCAACCGGGGATATCAACGCTTCCACCGAAATGCCTGCGGAGGCAAACGAGGCGGTAACCAGTGCGCGTCCGTGTGCACCAAGCAGATGCGCCGCACGCTGTGCTCGCGCTTCGGTCCGTGGCGCTCGGAGTGCAGACTTGCCGTTGTGGGTGACCTCGATGTCGATCTCAGGATGCACCAAAGCCACTCGCGTGACCGCCTCGAGACAATGCCCCAGCTCCGTGGGGACAGTCCGCAAAAACTTCCGACGAGCGGGCACATTGAAGAACAGACTCCGCACAGAAATGCGGGTGCCCACCGGAGCGCCTGCCGCCTCCACGGAGAGGATCCGTCCCCCTTCGACATCCACCCGAACGCCTGCATCTGCGCCGTGCTCTCGCGTCGTGAGCTCAAATCGGCTCACCGCGGCGATGCTGGGGAGCGCTTCTCCGCGAAAGCCGAGTGTCCGTACCTCCTCGAGATCTTCAAAGGCGCGAATCTTGCTCGTGGCATGTCGTTCCAGACACATCGTGGCATCGTCTGCCGACATCCCACAGCCATCATCCACAATCTGAATGAGGGAGCGCCCACCGGCTCGAAGCGCCACCCGCAGGTCTCGGCTTCCGGCATCCAGGCTGTTCTCAAGCATCTCTTTGAGCGCACTGGCGGGCCGAGCGACAACTTCACCGGCTGCGATTCGGTTGACGACTCGATCTTCCAGAATCCGAATCAAGGGGCTCCTCCAAGCGTGGCATCCGACCACCAGTGTATCGCCATCCTCAGCGGGTCTCGCCTGGCCGCCTCTTCTTGCGCAGCTGAATCCGGATGGGAGACCCCTCGAAGCCATACCTGGCTCGCAGACGATTCATCAAGTAGCGCTTGTATGGAGCCTTCACGCCGTCGGGTGTGTTGGAGAAGATCACGAATGTGGGCGGACGAATCCGTACTTGTGTCATGTAGTTCAGCCGAACCGGGTGGTGGTAGCGCTGTGGAACGCTGTGGTTTTCGACCGCCGATTCCAGGAACTTGTTGAGCTGACCTGTGGGCACGCGCAAGTTGAATGCCTCAAACACCTCTCGCACGGTCGACAAGATGCGGTGACACCCCTTGCCCGTGAGCGCAGAGATGTAGAGCACCGGCGCCCAGGAGATGTGCCCGAGCTCCACCTCCAACTCATCCTTCAAGACGTGGCTGTTTCGGTCGTCCATCTTCTGGACCGCATCCCAGCGATTGATGAGAACCACGCACGCGCGGCCACGGTCAGCAACGAGGGCGGCAAGGCGTGCATCCTGCTTGCTCGGTCCTTCTTCACCATCCACCATCAGTAGCGTGACGTGACACCGCTCGATTGCCTTGATGGCTCGGAGT
>CAJWOS010000568.1 GCA_913044235.1 uncultured Pseudomonadota bacterium | reverse complement strand
GCCCTTGTGTTTATGCACCTTCCTGGCATAGTGCGCAAGTGTTGCTTCAACTTCTTGAATTATGCGCCCGGCATTGCTGATGGTGCGCGGGATGAACTTGTTCCTGACATTGTTTGGGAGTGTGCGTCCTTGGCCATGAGTTGCACGCGCCTGCACCAGACGCGCCACCACGTCGGCCCGCCGCTCGGCCCCAAGCCCGGCCTCCAGCCCCGCCCGCGCCGCCACCCGGTGCACCAGCACCTCCACTTCCAGCGGCCGCAGCCGGCGGGCCACCAGCCCCAGGATCAGCTCGCGGAAGTCGATCGAATGAGCGCCTTCCTCTCAGGAAACTTCATGGGCGCCATGGGCAGTCGATGGGGTGGTGGTTCGGAAGAGGATCCTGTTCGCGAAGCCTACGACAAGCGGAATGAGCTTGACGAGTCCTACTTCGAACGCCTTTCCGCTCTGCTGACACCCGAGCAGCTCGAGGAACTTCCAGCTTCCCGTGGACGACGAGGTGATCGAGGTGGTCGAGGTGACCGTGGCGATCGTGGTGACCGTGGCGATCGTGGCGATCGTGGTGGTGGCAATCAGAATTTCAACATGGATCGCATGCCGGAAGAAGTCCGACAGCGTCTCACCGAACGGTATGACACCGATGGTGATGGCACCCTCTCAGAGTCGGAAATGGAAGCCGTCCGTGAGCAGTTCCGTGGTCGTGGCGGCGGCGGCGGCGGCGGTCGTGGCGGCGGCGGCGGTGGTCGCTGATGGCCCTGTTGGACAACGAGACGCTTCTGTACGAGGCGGTGGAGCGGCTGCGACGCGGTGAGCTCGTCGCGTTTCCCACGGAAACGGTCTACGGGTTGGGGGCCGACGCTCGGAACCCCAGTGCCGTTGCGCGCATCTTCTCCACGAAAGGTCGGCCGGCAGATCATCCCGTGATCGTGCATGTGGCCGAGCCTGCTCATGTCTGGCGCTGGGCGCGAGATACGCCTGAGCTACGACGCGCCGTCGATGCGCTTGCAGAGCGGTTTTGGCCGGGGCCGCTCACCATCATCTTGCCGCGTGATGTGTCTGTCGACGACATCGTGACTGGGGGACGGAACACCATTGGCTTGCGGGTGCCGGCGCATCCCGTCGCCCGCGCTCTGCTGCTTCGGTACGGGAGCGGACTGGCGGCCCCCAGCGCGAACCGATTTGGACGGGTCAGCCCCACCTCAGCCGCCCATGTACGGGAAGAGTTTGGCTCGGAGCTCTTCGTGCTCGATGGCGGGAGTGCAGATGTGGGCGTGGAGAGCACCATCGTGGATCTTTCCGGAGCGGTGCCGGCGATGTTGCGACTAGGCGGGATTCCCCGAGAGGCGGTCGAGTCGGTACTGGGCCCGCTCGGCACCAGCGAGACGGTCGCTCCCGGAACGCTCCCCGCACATTATGCGCCGCGAGCGGGCGTCTTGGTGAGTCGGGAAGTGGAAGCCGATGCTGCACGGCTGCTCGCATCCGGTCGGTCGGTGGTCATCCTTTGGGCTGGCCCGCCGGAGGACCATGCGCGTCGGCTGTACGCAGAGCTCCGCGCAGCGGATGCGGCGGGTGCGGATGTGGTGGTGGCAGAGGCCCCGCATGCCGGTGGTCTTGGGGATGCAATTGCAGACCGACTGGCGCGTGCCGCCGTGGGTTCTCCGGTGTCGGATGGTGCGGAGTGAGTCGTATTTGGGCGTCGTCGCTGCTGCTCTTCTCGGTGGTCGGCTGTCCGCCGCCGGAAGTGCTGTATGGCCCGGAGATCTTCGATGAACAGGCTTCTGCGGCAGACGCACCCTCCTTGCCAGGGGTCGCCGTAGTGAAGAGCCATCCCGCCGTGAAGCAGGTTCGCCTGCGACGACCGCAGACCAGCAAGGTGGGGCCCGACGTCGAAGCAGTGTCTGCGGGTTCCCATGTGACTTTTTCGGGCACCGTGGCATGCGATGGCTGTGTGGAGCAGCTGGTGCTGCATGTGGTGGGCCTCGGTCCCTCCGGGGAAGGACCGCCGTTGGGTACACTGGCCGGTGGACTTGGGCGAACGCCGCTGTTGTCGACTGTGGTGGAAAAGGGTTCGTTCGCCGTTCCGGTCCCGCGCACCACCCTGCCTGTCGCCGTGGAGCTTCTGGTCGACACCAACACGGATCGTCTGCCGTCGGTCGGAGAGCGGTACGCCTTGTGGCTCGACCCCAAGGTGCTGATGCGGGCAGATCGCGACCAGTCGGGGATCACACTGGATGCATCCGATCGTCCGCAAGGGCTGGAGGCGCGGGCGCGGGCGGATGGTTCGCCAGCTGGCCCGGCACGCAATTGATGGGCTCGGTCTTCGATGGGCGGTGCGTCCGATTGGATTAGACCCCCCTCTTGGCTCCGTCCCTCGTCGCCCTGGACTTCTGCGGATGAATTTGCGTGTTGCTGCGTGCTCGCTCGTTTTTTGGATGGGTGCATCTGCGTGTGATGGGGGTTCGCCCGGGGCAACGGCGTCGTCGAGCGCACCGGTTGCAGGACCGCAGGCGGCTTCGTCATCCGCGGAGCTGGCAGCGGCAGGTGGGGCGAAGGGAGAGGTGCCCACGGAGCGCCAGCGTGCCGCGGCGCGAGAAGCGGGCAAGGCGATCTACCACCAGTACTGCATCGCTTGCCATGGATCAGACGGAAAGGGTAACCATGGCTTGGGGGGCGACTACCGAAAGGTGCTCAAGGACCGTGACCGGGCTGAGCTTGTGGCCAGCATCAAGAACGGGAAGGTCGGTACGGTGGGGCGGATGCCCCCATGGGGTGCTTTGCTTGACGACGCAGAAGTCGACGCGGTTCTGAGCTTCGTCCAAGACGAATACGGGCCGCAGTGAGTCGGACGCTGCCGTTGGGAAAAGAGTCACGGTGACTTCACGTCGTGAAGACCAGCGAGCGGCGTGGAGACAGGGTACACCGTGCCCAACGGTCGAGGAGCGGGCATCGCTCCCTGCACCGTGTCTTTGTGCTGTTCCGTCCCTCGGGGCTCGCCAATCGACCTGACGCCTTCCGGAGGCCTCTGTGATCCGTCTCGATGCGCACGCTTGGACCGTTGGCCTTCGAACCGTCCTGGTCTGTAGTGGTCTGGCTTTCGTGGCACTGGGCTGTGGCAACGACACCAAGATCACCCGACTGGAAGACCCGCCCCAGGCCTTCATCGACGGGCCCACGACCGACGACCTCTTTCGGCTGCAGGGGCCAGCGATTCCGCTCGCAGGTCGCGTGGACGACTCCTACGACTTGCCGACCGACTTGAAGGCCACATGGCTCCTCCCGGACGGCTCCGAGATCGAAGTCGAGCCGGATGCGATGGGTGCGGTCGCATTCGATGTACCGGTCGACGACTACGAGACCGGAATCCACACCTTCGAGCTCTTCGTGGTCGACACCGACGGCACCTCCGGGTTCGCGCAGGGCACCTTTGAGATCCAGGGCCCGCTGGGCCCGCCAACAGTGCAGATCACCGTGCCGGTCACCGAGTCGATCTTCCCGCCGGGGACCAGCATCACCTTCCAGGGCACCGGGGCCGACCTCACCACGCCCGCCGACGACCTCGCGTTCGAGTGGTCGTCGGATGTCGACGGGGTCTTTTCCGGCGCAATCAGCTCGGATGGATCCACTGTGGTGGTGGTGCCCGAGCTGTCGGAGGGGGAGCACTTCATCACCCTCACCGCCACCGACGCCGACCTCGAGCAGGGTTCCGATACCATCATGGTCACCATCGGCGACGATGGCTCGGGCACGGTCGAGCCTCCCGAAGAAGCCCAGCCTGGCGATGTGGTCTTTTCCGAGATGATGATCAACCCTGAGGCCGTGGACGACGAGATCGGCGAGTGGATTGAGCTCTACAACACCTCAGACTACACGGTCGACCTGGCCGGATACAGCTTCCACGACGACGACATCGACATGTGGATCCTCGGCACCATCGTCGTGCCCGCGCAGGAATACGTGGTGCTCTGTGCCGATACCGACCCCAACGTGAACGGCGGCGTCCCGTGCGATGCCTGGTTCTATCGGGACTGGGAAGGCGACGGTCTGGCGCTGGCGAACACCTCCCGGTTGTCCCGGTTGCCCGAGTACCGCGCGGTGCTGGCCGCGCGGACCCGCTCCACGGCATCGGCGTCGGCCTCCCCGTCGCGACCTTCCACGCGGAGCACTTCGAGGGCAACGCGCTACTGCTGACCTGCGGCGAGGAGACCGTCGCGACGCTCGCCCTCGGCGGCGACGCGGCGCGCCTCGAGCGGCTCCCGGACACGGCGGCCGCGCTCCAGAACCTTCTTAGTTAGTCCTCCTCGGGCCGGAAGTCCGTCGGGACGCTGCCGAAGGGCGGCGCCTTCCGGACGGCGGGCTCGTCGCGGAAGCAGACCTCGAACCAGTGCTTGCGCTTGTAGGGGTAGATCGCCGCGGGCCGCGCGGCGTACTCGTCGTCGAAGGCCGCCTGCTTGGCCTTGGACCAGGTCTGGCGCGGGTTCGACGCGGGCGACGGCAGAGTCGCCGCCCATCGGGCAGAGGCGGCGCACCACTTCCCGCTGCTCGGCGCGCTTGTCATGAAGATGTTGTCCGTCTGGCGTCGCCGTGCCGCCTCCGAACACGCTGGGGCGCTTCCCCGTCGTTGAGCGCGTCGTCGGCACACGCTCGGCCTCACGCCGGAACATTGCCACATGTGCGGGACGCCGTGCCGGT
>CAJWOS010000567.1 GCA_913044235.1 uncultured Pseudomonadota bacterium | reverse complement strand
CCCCATGCTGCCCCGTCGGGTCGCGTCTCCCGACGAGCTGCGCGCCCTGTCGAGATCACTCTTCGGGACCGGCGCCGGAGCACTCTCGTGACCGCGCGTGTGGTGATCTGCTGCGGCTCGGGCGGCGTCGGCAAGACCACCGTGAGCGCTGCGCTCGCGCTCCGATTTGCCCGTGAAGGACACAAGGTGGCGGTGCTCACCATCGATCCTGCGCGTAGGCTCGCCGACAGCCTCGGTATTGGGGCGCTCACCAACACGCCGAGACAGGTTCCGCTCGACACCGTCGACTGCGAAATCCGTGGCTCCGTGGACGCCATCATGCTCGACGCGAAAACCACTTTTGATGACCTTGTGCACAAGTGGTCCCCCGACGCGTCCACCGCCGAAAGAGTCCTCGAAAACCGGTATTACCAGGCAGCATCGGCCCGGCTCGGCGGCTCTCATGAATACATGGCAATGGAGCGCCTGCTGCAGCTCACCACCGATGGTGACTACGACGTGGTGGTTCTCGACACCCCTCCCACGCGACATGCGCTCGACTTCCTGCGTGCGCCTGATCGGATGGCTGGGCTCATGGACCAAGGCGTTCTGCGGTGGCTGATCATGCCCACCACTCGTGGCGGGTGGCGCGCCCTTGAGTTCGGCTCCGAGGCGGTCGCTCGTGTGCTAAAGCGCCTCATTGGCCGAACGGTCATTGGCGAGATTGCCGAATTCTTCGACGCCTTCCGCGCTCTATCCGACCGTATGCGAGACCGGTCTGTCGAAGTCCGGGCACTCCTCCGATCGCCCCAGACCCGCTTTCTGCTCGTGACCTCTCCTGCACACACGGCCCGCTCGGAAGCGCTGTTCTTCTTGGATGTATTGCAAGAAGAGCAGATGCCGTTCGGAGGGTTCCTCATCAACCGGGCAATCCCAGCGCCTGTGCATCCAGCGAGTGCACTTGCCAATGACCTGGAGGCGGCTCGCGACCACCTGCCGACCGAGCAGAGGGAGAAGCTCCAGGAAGCCCTCACCGCAGCGCACCGCCACCGCTCCGAGCGTGCAGCGGTGCATCAGGCCGCGATCGGTGAGCTTCAGGCAGCGGGACCCGAAGGCGCCGCGTGCTGGGTCATCCCCGAGCAGCCCGACGACCTTCACGATCTTGCAGGCTTGATCTCGCTGGCCCCCTACCTCCCCGCCACGGTCTGGCGGACCGACTGAACAACCCGCGTATGGATTCACACCCAGCGGCAGCGACGGGACTCATTCGTAGAAGTAGGCTTCACTGAGGCAAAGGTCATTGAACTCCTTGCCCTTGCTGATCCCATCGAACGCAATCTTCACCGACGAAGTGGTGTGCGCCGGAAATGAGACCTCCGTGTGGCGGATGCTGGATTTCAGCTCCGTGAGGGTCTCGGTGGAGCCGTCGGAGAAGGTCAAAGTCACCCCTGACGCGCGATTGCCTTTCATGAAGAGCGCAAACGATGCCGCGTTGCCGTTGATCCACTTGAGCTTCGAGACCGACCTCGAAGCACCAAAATCTGCCTGAATCCACTGCCCGATTCCGTCGCCCGCGTCGCCCTCGCACCAGACCGAGTCTGCCAGTCCATCCTGCACATTGACTGCCTGGTAGTTGCCATCGGCATCTTCGGGGTACACCGAGCTCGAGGTCCATGCGGCTACCGGCACATGGGCGTTGGGCTTGTCGTCGAGCACCTGAATCTCTGAAATCCCGGTGTCGTTGAAGGTGTTGCCTGAGTACACGCTCTTGATCTTCACTTTCACCCACTCGGCTTGCACCGCCTTGGGTAGGGTGATCTCTTCCATGCGTTTTTCATTCTGCAGGTCCATCTTCTGCTTGGTGCCATCCGAGAATTCCAGCTCGACTTCCTTCACGCGGCTGTGGCGCTCCCAGAAGTCGTACGAGTACCAGCTGCCATTCCAGATGCGCAGCCCGGTCACGTTCGTGGGGGCCGCGAAGTTGAGCTGCACCCAGCTTCCCAGGCCGGAGCCCTCGCCTCCTTCCACCCAGAACGCCTGCTGTTTGCCGTCTGTCACATGCTTCGGGTCGTACTTCCCGTTGTCGTCACTGACTTTCGTGCCGGAAGCAGTGACGTTGGCGATCTGGACCGGCGCGGCGTCGGCCGGTGCTCCAGCCAAGAGGCCGAGAAGGAGTCCGAGAGGTGCCATGATGTCTCCAAGGGATTCGATGAACCCAGGTGCGATGCAAGAGCGGGCAGAGCCGATTCGCCGTTCTCGTAGTCTACGATTCGTCAAGAGGATGCAAGAGCGGCGCTCCGGCAGACCCTCGGCGCTGATCCGGGATTCCGCGGTGGCCGCAGTGCAGCTCAGAAAGTGGATTGCCAGGTGAGTCGAGCGCCTTCATACCCGGGAAGCTGCCGACATTGCCCACCCGCGCAGCGGATGCCCGCCTTGTATGCGCCGTAAAACAGTCGAAGCGTGCTGGATGGCTTTGGATGGACCAACAGCTCGAGTGCGCCATACAGGCTGTCCTCTGTTTGACCGTAGGCCGCCGGGTCGATGAAGGTGAGGTTGCCTTCACTCTGAATGATCGGGTTGTTCGTGAAGTCCTGGTAGACGATAAACACCCACTTACTGCCCAGGTGATAAGCGAGGGCGTTGTTCATCTCGAGGAAGTCGTCCTGCTGGAGCGGGTTGACCCCCCACTCGAACCGACGTCCATTGAGCGAAACTTCCAAAGTATCGCGCGGATTGACCGGGATGATCCAGGTCGCGTCCAGGTGGTACATCTGGTCGGCGCCCCAGTCGAGATCCACCCGTTGGTCGATCCGGTAGCCGGTGTTGAGCTGCACGCTCTGCCGCCCCCGGAACCACTGCACGCCAGTGATCCCGTGTCCAATCCGCTCAGGCACGGAGTTGAAGTGCTCACCGCCAAGGTCGTTGTCGACAAAGGCCACCGCGGACACATACGGGACGAGGTTCCCCCCATTGAGGCTGTAGTCAAGGCGACTGTAGACCCCCGTAAGATCGTTGCTGTTCACGGTGGCGCTGGCATCTTCGGTGATCACGAGCTCGTACTCGAGTGTGGGCGCAGCGACCGTCTCCCAGTTCTCGGCGCCCAGGAAGGTGTTCACACGCTCCGTGTCTTTCGTGCGCTTCGCCTCGAGCTGTACGGTGGCGCGCCCTGGGTAAGCGGTCGCAGAAAAATACGCGGCATAGCCCTGCAGGGAATCGCCTTCCGACTCTCCAAGGAATTCTTCGCCCGAGTAGTGGAAGAGGTCGCCCTCAGCAAAAAGGTCAAACCCGAGCACACCAGGCAGGTCGACCGTGGCGCCGACCACGCGCACGTCAAGGTCCTCGGCATACCGGTGGAGATCGGGAAGGTCCACGTCTTCATCTCGGGTGAACCGGTACACAACCCCGTGCGCCCCCAGCTGGGCAGGCCCCACCCCGTAGTGGGCCATCCGCATGCCGGAAATCATATGTGCTGGATCTTCGATGATGCCCACGTTCGGGTTGAACATGCTCACATCTTGCGTGTTCGTGAGCCCACTGATGGCAGAGATCTCGAAGTCACCGGCCGTGGCGGTGAACGTGGCGCCTCGGATAGAGGTGTCGATGTCGATGCCGGTATTTTTGATGGCGTTGAGGGCGATCCCGCGCCCGTAGCTCGCATAGTTGTCGCCGATCCCCACCTCGAGGTGCTCCCAAGTCTTGATGAGGTAGAGCTTCTCGAGTCGAACCAGCGCGTGGTCGAAGGGGCTCTGGATGCCGTCGAGGTACAAAAATCGCTCGTCGGTGACCACGCCATCGAGCCTGTAGCGGTTGCCGAAGTATGCGGCCTGATCCACTTGAGCCCCAATGACCAGCCCCTCCTTGGTGAGCAACAGGTTGTTGCGGAACACCTCTTCCCAGTAGTCGAGAATATTCCGGTCTTCGAAGTACTCAAGCTTGTCGGGCACATGGTGGTACCGCAGATCGAAGTTCGAGGTGACCTGAACGGTGGCCCCAGAGAGCGGGCCGGTGCCCCACAACTCGAACGCCTGGGCCGGTTGGGCGGCCACTGCCAGCAGGACTGTGAGCGGAAAAACCATTCGACGCCACATCGGGTCAGCCTCGGTCGGCTTTGGCTCGAGTCTTCCACTGCGAGCCTGGGAGAGCGAGCGATGAGGCCCAAGCGGAGGCGCTGGAAGCAGCGACCGCGTGCCCGCCCGCCCATCGACCGTTCGACTGTCGGGAACTCGACTGCTTGGACATTGTCGCTCCAGTGATGAGTACCGATGCGATGGTAGCGCATCGCAGAGGGGCCCACCTTTCGTGAGCACGGTCCGGTCGCTCAAAGTATGCTGGCGACCGGTGCACAATACCCGAGCGCGCACGCTCCGGCATCTACCGGCAACGATGAACAACAGATGCCGCACAGACTGGGAAATCGGAAGCGATGTCGAAGAGAATCCTGATCGTCGACGACGAGCCCAGCATCCGCACCGTACTGCGGGCCCATCTCAAGCGAGCCGGCTACCACCCTCTCCTTGCCCAGGACGGTCAGGCGGCCTGTGACATCCTGTCTACAGACCCCGTTGACCTTGTGGTGAGCGATCTCAAGATGCCCCGCATGAATGGCATGGAGTTGTTGAGCCACTGTCGCTCGAACCATCCCGGCCTGCCGTTCATCCTGATCACAGCGCACGGCACGGTCGACAGCGCCGTTGAGGCCATCAAGCA
>CAJWOS010000566.1 GCA_913044235.1 uncultured Pseudomonadota bacterium | reverse complement strand
GCTCTGGAGCCTCGCGGTGGAGAGGTGCTCAAGTTTCTGGGGGATGGCCTGCTCGCGATGTTTCCGGTGGCCGACAGTGATCCAACCGGTCGGCGTGCCTGTGAAGCGGCCTACAACGCCTTTGTGGACTTCTCCGAGCGGCTGCGGTTGCTGGGGGTGGAGCGGGCCGCGCGAGGGCTTGTGGTGGCCGATGTCACGGTGGGTCTGCACTTTGGCGACGTGAGCTACGGCAACATTGGCGCGCCCAATCGCCTCGACTTCACGGTCATCGGGCCGGCCGTAAACCTCGCTTCGCGGGTGGAGAGCCTCTGTGACACGGTTGGGGAGACCATCCTCGCGACCGAGACCTTTGTGCAGAATCATGGGGGGGCTTGGGCGCCTCGGGGCAGCCACGAGGTGAAGGGCATCGACGAGCCGGTGGTGGTGTATTCTCCGGTCGCTGAGCTTGCAGACTGAGTGTGCCCGACCGGCTCACGGGAGAGCGGATGGTGGTGTGGTGGTTGGTGGTGGGCACCCTGGGACTGGGCTTTGGGACCGCAAGCGCTGCGGAGGCCACCTGTGGTGAAGGCGAAGTGGTCGTGAACCGGGGGGCGTCGTGTTGCTGGGAGGGCCAGCACTGGGATCGTCGTCGCAAGCAGTGCGCGGGCGTGCCGCGCAGCTGTCCCGAGGGATGGTCGGTGGTGGTGCCCGTGCCAGCGAGCAGTGGCCCACCCGACTGCGTGGATCTCAAGTCTGGCAGTGGGCGGCACACGGCGCTCCAGGCGTCGGAAGACACGCGGGGCTTTCTCGATGGCACCCTGAATCCGGAGGGCACACTCGTGGGGACCGCTCCGGCCGCCCAGACCGAGCCAGCATCATCTCGCACCACCCGTCCGCAAGCCGCTCCGTCCACACCGGCGGGCGCGCTCGCGCCGGGGCTTTCGCATGGTTCGCTCACGGTACGTGGTGCGCTGGACCCCAGACAGTTCGGCGAGGCTCTGCGAGGCCGGGGTGAGCTGCTTGGTGCCTGTCTGGATCTCACCCGCATCGAGCGGCCCGGGGCCCGGGGCGCGGTCACCCTGGAAGTCGCGGTGAATGCCTCGGGCGCCATCACCGGCGCAAGTGTGGTCTCGGACTCGATCGACCACGGCCCGACCACCCAGTGCTTCCGTGATGTACTGCCGATGGTGCGCTTGCCGGACGCGAGCGGCAGCAGCACGGTGGTGGTGCCCCTCCAGCTTCAGCTCTGAAGCATCGGCAGTGGGCTCAGAGGATGCCCGGCACCACCACGGAGGTCCCGATAGCTGGGGGGGTCCAGTACTCGGCGCCATCGAGGTCCAGGATGGCGAAGCGGCGGTGGGTCTGGTCTTCGAGGGGATCGGCGAAGCGAAACGCCACGACCGCCGGCCGGCCGTCTTCGGTGATCTCCCGTACATGTACGTCCATGCCGAAGTGTTTGATGCGCTGATTGGCCACGAAGGGCACCCGCGAAGGGTCACGGAAGAGGCGATCGATGGGGCGCGACAGAAAGCCCTCTTCCTGCTCGACGACCAGGGTGTAGGCGTCTTCGCGGGTCACGGTGGCGTCGGTCCACCAGGGGAACAGCAGCGCCACGCCCTGGGGTCGGATCTGCCGAAGTGCCGGTTCGGTACGGTTTACGTAGAAGTAGATGGTGGTGAATTCCGTACCGTTCAGGAAAATGAGGGCCTTGTCACTGAGGTTTTCATCTTCGGGCAGCGTTTGGTGGGCAAGCGAAAAGGGCTTCATGGTCTGGGGGAGGATCCAGCAGCCCACCGGTCGCTGCAGCATCGACAGGGGAATGTGCAAGACGAGCATGCCTGTGAGCATCCAGCTGCGCACTCTTCGAGACCCTGATGGGGTGTCGGACTGCGGGCGGAGCAGGCCGTGGTGATCGACAACCTCAGCCAGCAGCAGGCCTGCCGCGAGCGAGGACAGCACCAGGAGTCGCGTGGCCGGAAAGCCTGCGGTGAAGGGGACCAGGATACCGGCGAGGGCCAGCGCGGCCATTCGTGCCGACGCCCGTGCGCGGAGCGTGGGCCAGACCATCCACAGGGCCACCAGTGTCACGACTGCTCCCAGGGCAGAGGTGGCCAGGCGCAGGGGCTTGTCGAAGACCACCCAAAAGTCGATGGGAGCGGCGGTGATCTGGGTGAACATCAACAAGGGCCAGCGGAGGACCATGGCCTCCAGCCACAAGAGGGGTGTCTCTCCGGGATCGACGTAGAGGGTGGAGCCGTTGGCGCCGTATCCCAGGGCGTTGTAGGCCAGCCTCCAAACCACCACGAGCACGACGGGACCGATCAGGCTGCGCAGGCCGCGAAGCACCGAGGACTCGCGTGTGAGGGCGTAGGCAGCCATCCAGGCCAAGGCTGCGAAGGCGGTCTCTCCGCCACAGAGTCCGAGAGCGAAGGCCGCGATGCATCCGATCCAGGCGCGGATGCCTCCGCCGGTGCGCCAGCGGGTGTAGGCATGGATCGCGAGAATGCTGAAGGTGGTTGCGATGGTGGCGTTGCGGTTGCACAGCCACGCGATGGGCGCCACGTGGGCGTCTTCGACGGCGAAGAACAGTGCCGCCACGCCCACCACGAGGGGAGTGGGCGATACTGCTCGCAGAAAGCGCACTGCACACCACACCATCAAGCCACCCCACAGCAGGGAATGGAGGTGCTGCAGGACTGCGTTGTGTGGCCATAGGGCGTAGTCGATCACGTGGGTGAGCGACGCCAGTGGCCGAAAGAAGCTCACCTCGATGTCCAGGTCGGTCCACCACGACAGCAGCCCGACGCTGGCCATGGTGGGGTTGACCGAGTCTGCTTCGAGAAAGCGGAACAGGTGCTGGACCGGATCCACACCCACGAAGGGTGGATGCTTCAGCAGGACTGCGCGGTGGGCCAGGTCGTCGGCGAGCCAGCCGAGCCACAGCGCAGGCAGACAGGTGACCATCGCCACAGCGGGAAGCCACTGCAGTAAGCGCGGGTGAGACAGCAGGTCGTGGATGCGCGACCGCAGGGTCGGCGCGTCATCGCTCATCCGAGCACTCTCCAGGCTGGGTACTCTGCGCCCACCGCTGCTTCGACGATGCCGTTCTCGGCGGCACCATCGTCGCTCTCGGGCTCGCACAGGTATACGGCCACCGCGCCGAGGGGCTGGTCGGTCGACACGAGTCCCCAACCCTCGGGCAGGGCACGGGTGTGTTGCGTCCACGACACGGCCAGATCGCCGAACTGGGCGGCTTCGAGGATGCGGCGCCCCGACTCGCTGCCAGTGCCTTCCACGGTGGCCACCTCCACGGTGTGGGTGCCCGACGCGGGGGCCACGGTGAGGCCATGCAGGCGCAGGTGGGCGGCGAGCGGCGGGGGGACGGCGTAGGCGGTGGGGCGCTCCACCACCACGTCGCCCACAAATTGCGCGATGTGCGGGAGCGATACCTCGACGGGCTCACCCGACAGGGTGCGTGGGTGGCAGGTGGGGATGGTGACCTTCTCCGTGCGGGCTTCGAGGCGGTAGCGCACGGCCACCTGTGGGGGTGGGGTGCGGCTGGAGGCCACCAACTGGCGAATGTCGTTTGCGTGGGCATTGGCCCAGGCCAGGGTCTCGATCTGCCAGGCGGAAGCGGTCTGCACCCGCCGCTCGAACGACAGGTAGGAGTAGCACTCGAGCAGCAGGTCGAGGCGGTTGGTGAGACCGCGGTAGTTGCTGCCGAAGCGGGGATGGTGTGGGTACGTCATCCAGCCCTCGGCCACAGCACTGCTGGGGTCGGGCAGGGTGCGGGCGTCCATGGCCCGCTCGTCTTCCACGAAGTTTCCGTACCACCCCGACTCGAAGCCGCGCTTGCGGACTGCGGCGATCACGTCGGGGAGGAGCCGCTCCCGCATGAAGGCGATGGGCTCGGCCCGGCCGGAGGCCTCGGTATGGGGGATGTCGACCGCCATGTCCATCCGGTGCACGGAGCCGTTGGTGGCGTGGTTGTCGAGGGTGAGATCGGGGGCCCACGGCTGGCACACGTGCTGCTGGAAGACGCGCATTTCAGGGGTTTCCATGCGCATGTAGTCGCGGTTCAAGTTGATGCCGTGCGACTGGGTGCGGGTGCCCACGATGGGGCCGGGCTGGCCCGACAGCCGCGCTACGTCCAGCGCCCGGTTGCGGGGGTCGAGGGCGTCGCCGCCGTCGGGGTTGAACAGGGGCACAAACAGCAGAGTGATGTGCTCGAGCAGATCGGCGTATTGTCCGTCGAGGATGTCGCGGGCGAGGGCCAAGCTGGCTTCCTTGCCTTCCACCTCGCCGGGGTGGATGCCGTCGACCACAAGCACCACGGGCCGACCGGTGCGGCGGGCTTGCTCGGGCGTGCGCACGCCGTCTCTCGACAGCACCATCAGCGGCATGTCGCGGCCCTGGGGACTGGTGCCGAAGATGCTGGTGTGGAGTCGTGGGTCGTTGCGGCTGGCGAGGGCTTCGATGAATGCCATCACGTCGGCATGCAGAGACGTCTCGCGGAAGCCGCTCGACTCGAGGCCCGCGCGGAAGACGCGGACAAAAGGGCGGAACTAGCTTGTGAGGACGCTCAGGCTGCCAGAGAGAAATTAGCCGAGGCCGAGAAGAACCTCGGTAGGTTGGAAGGTGCCGGGGTGCTGGCCGAGGAAGCTCGTAAAAGGGCCGATGCCGCGTCGCAACGGGCCAAGGCCGCCGAAGATAGA
>CAJWOS010000565.1 GCA_913044235.1 uncultured Pseudomonadota bacterium | reverse complement strand
CTCCAGCACCAGGAGAGCTGCTGGTGCTGGCCGGCCGCGACTTCGACGGTCGGGTGTTGCTGTGGTGGCAGCGAGCGGGGGGGGAGCCCATGCAGCAGCGCCTCTCCTGGAGCGACGACTCGAAGACCTTGTCCAACCGGCTGGTAGACCGCCTCACACCCGTGCTCGCCCGGGGCATCGATCGGGTGACCTGGCTTCCCATCGGGGTGTTGCGGTCACTGCCGCTGGCGCGAGGCGAGTGGCGCGGGCGACCCCTTGGCGTGCAGATCCCGGTGGTGACCAGCCTCGACCTGGGGATGACGCCGGCGGTGCCGGAGCTTGGGGCCGCGGCTGTGTTTGCCGACCCCACTGGAGACCTTGTGGCGGCCCGCCGGGAAGGGGAGGCGGTGGCGAGCGCTCTTGGGGCAGCGACCAAGCGACCGCTCGACGTGGACCTGTACGTGGGCCGAGCGGCCAGTCGAGACACCATGGTGGCCTTGTTGGAGAGCGATGTGGACCTCGTGCACTTTGCTGGCCACGCCGCGTTTTCCTACGACGGCTGGAGCAGCGGCCTCTCGCTTGCCGATGGTGCCCAGCTCGCGGCCTGGGAGCTGCTCTACCTGCATCAGGTCCCCGCGGTGGTGAGCATGACGGCGTGTGAGTCGTCGCGCAGCGAAGCGGGAGACACGGAGCGGGTGGGTCTTGCGCAGGCGTTTGTGCTCGCGGGAAGCCGGGCGGTGCTCGCCGCCGATGTGCCCATCGACGACCATCTGGCAGGTCGATATGGTAGGGTCTGGGCTCAGGCTCTTGCCCAACATCAACCCGCGACTGCTGCTTGGCTATCTGCCAATCAAGCGGTCTTTGAGGAATTCCCCGAGGCCCCATGGTGGAGCTTTCGGCTGTGGAGCCCGTGAGCGTAGGCTCGTTCGGAGTGTGTCCATGTTCTTGAATTCGGCTGACTGCCACCATCGCTCATTGGCTCGCAGCCTGCTGGTGGTCGCTGCACTCCTCCCTGCGTGCAACGGTGGGGCCCAAAAGACGGTCGAGACCAAGCCCCCCGATACGTCGGTCGACACAGACGCCCCCGACACCGGTGAATCTCGGGGGAACACCGAGGAGTGGAACGAGCGCTGGCTGGGCTCGTTTGTGGGCTACCTGAATGTGACGGGTGAGGATGCGCTCGCAGACTGTGAAGGACTGTCGAACGAAAGCGACGGCGACTGGGAGGGAAGGCCACTCTTTGCCCTCGCCCTCGACGCAAGCGAGTTTGTGCTTCTCGACCTCACCTCGAGCGCTGGACTGGCCGAGCGCGAGGCGCTTGCGGCGTCTGAGCTTTCGCGCTTTTGTTGGATCTCTGCCGCGTCTCCTGACGCGCAGGAGCTGGGTGCGGTTGCGTTCAACTCGCTGATGAGCTGGGCGGAGGAGGCGGGGATTGCACTCAGCGCCGATCTTCCGAACACGGTGCCGCTGAGTCTTCCCGTGGCTGCGCAGACCTCGGCCACGCTCGTTGGGGCAGATGCTCCACTCCTCGATGGGGACTCTGCGCGGGTGCGTGTGTCCATCGCCGACACGGAGCCTGGGGGGCGCTTCGACCCGAACACCCCAGGCGATACGGCGCACGGGCGAGGCACGGCCCAAATTGTCTACAGCTTGCTCTGCGACCCGAACAAAGGCGCCCCGACTCTGCCTGGAACCACGACCACCTGTGGTGCCGACATCGGGTATGTACACGCCCTGCCATACGCCATCGACACAGCCACCACCAGCTCGCTGCTCCAGTCAGCAGGCGGCTTCTACGGCTCATACACCAGCCTCTCGGTGGCCATTCGAGCGGCCGTTCGGGCGTATGTGGCCGACCCGTTGCCCACGGTCCTCAACCTGTCCTTGGGGTGGAACGGCGGCAGCGCATATCCGGTCGATGTGAGCCTTCGGGCAGACCTCGCCGACGACGACTCTGGCTCACGCGCGACCCGACGGCGCTTCATCGCCGAGCGGCCGAGCGGCTACACGGCGGGCTCAAACCGGACCTTTGTCGACCTGACAGCCGGTGAAAAGGCAGTCTACGAGGCGTTGGTGCTCGCCCGATGTACCGGCATCCTTCCGATGGCCTCGGCGGGCAATCGTACCTACCTGCCCACGCCCAGCACCGATCTGCAGGAAGGTGCCATGCTTCCCGGAGGGTGGATCGACGTGGGCTCCACCGATGCCTTGGCGGAGTGTGCGGGGCGCGGACATCCGGACACTCGCTGGGATGCCGATGAGCCACTGGTCTGGGCGGTGTCTGGGGTGGACCGGCAAGGGCAGGCGGCCGGTATCGGTCGTCCAGGCAGTGTGGCACCGATCACCGCGCTGGCCATGGGCATGGCGGTGCCAGACGGCGCGCTCCTCACCGGTAGCCAATACCACCGGATGAGCGGCACATCTGCTGCCGCCGCCGTGGCCACTGCAGCCGCTGCGGGGGCATGGTTCCGCGACGTCAGCCTCGATGGAGACGACGTGATGGCAGCCATTTACCGCTCGGCAAACCCGATGTTGCTCACGGATGGAACCACGTCCACCACGGTCGACATCGGAACCAACACCCAGGCCATCCTCGACCCCACGGCCAGCACATTCGGCGCCCGCGTGGTGCAGCTATGTGCAGCCGCTGAAGAGGTGAGTGCCGTGAGCGCTTGCCCCGGCACAAGCCACGTCTTGGGGGCCACTGCCCCGCTCGCGACGGGCTCCACCACCGTGGCTCTCAGTCCCACGCCCATCGACTGCACCGCGGCCACCGCTTCCGGCTCGGCGCCGTGCGGGGATCGCTTCGAGCCCACCTTCGATGTGCAAGACAAGGTGTGGCCCCAGCCTGTGGGCTGCAGCTGTCCCCCTTGCGATCTCGAGATCCATTCCGATGGGGTGGCTGGCTTCGATGGCACGCTCAATTTCGGAAGCTCCTCGGCGATTCCCTTCTGGCAGAGCGCCGACTTCACCTCGAAAAATGACATCACCTCCTTCACGCTGGTCCTTCGTGAGTCGCCGGTGAACACCACGCGCATTCGTTTCGACGCGCTGTCGTCTGGCTATGCGGCGCTCACCGGTACGCCCGCGGCCACCCAGGTACAACTGGGAACGGTGAAGATCGATGTCAACAGCGCCATGCTGGTGATCCAAGGGGAGCACCGTCTCACGAGGGCGAGGTGGTCCCGTCAGGTGCCCTTCCCGGTCTCCCACGCCACCTTGCCCTGAGCGGTCATCCGCCGCCCACGCTCTTGCAGCATCGTGCGCCGTCGTCCATGTTTTCAAAGGAGCGTCGGTGTCCGTGGCGGCTGGAGCAGTCCTGACCGTAAAATGTGCGGTTCCACATGGTCCCGCCGCGTAGCGTGAACCAGTGTGCATCCACTTTGGCTTCGGCGTTGAATGGCTCCGGAGGACCGTCCCAAAAATCGCTGGTCCACTCGCTGAGGCTCCCATTGAGGTCATACACGCCATCGTTGGAGTGGCAGCGCTCGTGGCTGCCCGACGGCGCCAGGGGCGGATCAGCCAAGCCGGGCCCAGGGCCGTTGATGGGGGTGTTGCACGCCGAGGGATCGCGCTGTCGTCCGTAGCTGTAGCGGTTGCCGGCGGGCCCCTTGCACGCCCGCTCCCACTCGGCGCTCGTGCACAATCGTTTTTCGACGCCTTCGCAGTTGGCCCGTGCTTCGTCCCATGTGAGCCACCCTTCCGGCATCGCCCCCTTTTTGTTGGGCCACTCGTAGCGATCGATGCAGTACGGCTCCAGCGTGACCATGCGGGCCGCTTCCATCCACTTCTGCAGCGGCGGTGGGTAGCCGATTTGTGTGGGACCACCCGGGATGTAGACCATGTCGCCTGGGCACTTCATGGTGTTGCCCAGCTCGCGCAAGCCGCACCCGAAGGCGTCGATGCTCATCAGTCCGATCAGTCCGATCAGTCCGATGGCCCGTTGCACCCTCACCAAACAAAGTCGTAGGTGAGCCGCACGGTGCGAGACTCCACCCGTTCCAGGGAAGTGGCGGTGAGTGCTTTTGCGGCACAAGCTTCGAACCGCTCGGTGCTCTCCACCCCGAGTACCGTGCCGCGAGCATCCACCACGATGGTGACCGCTGCCTTTTCGCCGGGCTTCGCCTTGCACGCCTTGCGCACACGGATTTTGTTTTGCTCCAAGCTGCTGCGCAGCACGTGCAGGTCGCGCTCGTTGGCCTTGGTGTCTGCCACCAGCTCTGGCGCGTCGGGGAGGGTGGGTGCGGGGGTGTTCTCAGGCTCAGCACCGGTGACCTTCTGCACGATATCGGGCGCGAAGTAGGTCAGCAGTCCCACACTTCCGGCGCCCAAGAGCAACACCGATCCGCCAAAGATGACTAGCGCTGCAAGTGCCATGAAGGCCCAAGAGCGACCGGTCGAAGTCGGTGCCTCGGCTTCGGAGACGTGGGCTGGAACCGGTGCGCTCAGCGGTGGCACGGACTCCGCATCTTTGACGGTCGCCATCTCGGACTCTTCCGTGGCGAAGGGCTTTGCGAGTGGCTGCTGCATGGATGGATCGGGCGCTGCGGGCGTCTGGTCGTTTGAAGTGCCAGGAACCAATGGCGGCGCGGGCGCGGGCGCGGGCGCGGTGGGGCACTCCCACGAGACCTCGCCCGTCTGAGGGTTGTGGTAGTAGGCCGACTGCTCGGCGTCGTAGGCAACTTCCCAGCCCGCCGGCAGGTCGGGCGGCGCATCCGCTGGCGGCGGCGGCGCA
>CAJWOS010000564.1 GCA_913044235.1 uncultured Pseudomonadota bacterium | reverse complement strand
CCACTGCCGAGTCCGGGGTGTGGCTTGGAACCGAGCCGGTGAAGGTCCAGGGGACTGGCTCGTCGAGGTAGGTGGGCAAGACCGGGTTGTCGGTAAAGGTGGCACGGGCAGTCCCAAGGAGGTCCCGCCCTTCGCCGTAGTAGGCATCTTCGGAGAACCCCATCTCGATGGCGAACCAGATGAGCATGCGGCCACGATAGAGGCACCAGAGGGGGTAAAAGGGCGAATCGGAGCGGATCTCAGAGGGCGTGGTGGTCACGCCGGGGACCGCAGACAGCACGAAGAATCCGGCGAGGTAGCCGCCCTCTCCGGCCGTGTCTTGGTCTCCCGGCTGCCAATAGGTCTCCAGCCCGTGGGTCCATTGGTCCATGAAGCTCAGCAGGTCTGCCCACTCCGCGTAGAGCACCGAGTCGTGTGCGATTGATGGGCCGAGCGCGGCGAAAATGCGGTACCGCTCTTCGTCGGAGGCTGCATTTCCGGCTTGTAGGGTCACAGCGACTGGGTCCAGTGCGACCATTCCGCTGTCGGCACGCTCTTCGACAGATTTGGTTCCTGCAGTCCCGCAGGCAAGCAATCCGATGGGCAACCAGCGCACGGGGCTCTCCTTGCTCTTCCCCAACCGTACCAGGGAGCACGTGATGCGTCGCCCGGCCATGATCGACAGGCTCGATCCGTGCGCTCTGGCGGCGGGTCGCTGGGTCCGCGGAACGGATGCATTGTAGGGCGGTGCTTCGCGATTGTGACCTTGCCCACAATGTGGCGGCCGGGAGAGCGGTTAGCCAGCGGAAACCTCGCAGTGAGCCCGCGGCGACCCCGTGGGCGGGAGACCACACCATGGCAACGACTCGCCAAAAAGTTGGCTACGCGCTCGGCGTGAACATCGCTCAGTCCCTTGCCGCACAGGGACTCACCGATTTCGACACGGCCGACCTCCTCAAGGGCATGAACGACAGCCTGAGCGGAAGCGCCCTCGCCATGGCGCCTGGAGACATTCAGCGCACCCTGCAAGCAGCCGCAGAGGCCGGTCAGGCCAAAAAGTTCGCTGCGAACAAAGACGCCGGTGAGGCGTTCCTCGCCCAGAACGGCAAGCGCGATGGCGTGACCGTGCTCGACTCGGGACTGCAGTACGAGGTCATCACTGCCGGTAGCGGCAAGAGCCCCGGCCCAACCGATCGCGTGACCACCCACTATCACGGCACACTCGTCGATGGAACGGTGTTCGATTCCAGTGTGAGCCGTGGTCAGCCCGCCAGCTTCGGCGTGAACCAGGTCATCAAGGGCTGGACGGAGGCGCTTCAGCTCATGAAGGAAGGCGACAAGTGGCGTCTCTTTGTGCCGCAGGACCTGGCCTATGGTGCCAGCCCACGCCCGGGTGGTCCCATTGAACCCTACTGCGCCCTGATCTTCGAGGTCGAGCTGATCTCGGTGGCTTAGGTCTTCGCGGTGACCGCAGGCTCCGATGAGCGACATTCCGTGGCGTGGGGCAAGCGGGTGGAAACATCCCCCTGCACCCCCGGCGGAAGTCGATATACCGCGGAGCATGAAGACACGTGTAAGCGCCTATGGGCTGGTCATCCGAGACGGCTGCATCTTGCTCACCCAGCTGGCCGACTACTGCTACCGACCGGGGCACTGGACGCTGCCGGGCGGTGGCATGGACCATGGGGAGCTGCCGGAACAGACCCTCCAGCGAGAGTTCTTCGAGGAGACTGGGCTCGTCGCCAGTGACCTCGAGCTGTTTCACGTGCATGCTTTCTCGGAAGACGTGCGTGGACCGTTCCTGGGTGTGCAGATCGTGTACCGGGCCCAAGCGGAAGGCACACCGAGCGTGCAGGAGGTCGGTGGCTCCACCGCAGCGGTGGCCTGGGTCCCGCTCTCGGAGCTGGCCGAGCTTCCCCGAGTGCCGGGACTGGATGTGGTGCTCTCTCGACTGGGCATCGCCATCGAGGCATAGTGGCCACCGGCACGGGATCCTCTGAGGATCGTTTGGCGGGTGTGCTCTTGGCCGTCACACTTTGGGTACCAAAGCGTAGGACTGGGTGTCGGGTGCATGGAGCCGTCCATGCCAGTGCCTCGAGCCTCCTTTCTCGGTATTCTTCCTCCACCAGCGGTCCGCCCTGTCGGACTCCTGTGCGCGCTCACTCTTGGCTTTGCCACCACTGGCGCTCAGGCTGGCCCGATGTGTGTGGAGGCGGTGGAGACCTACCGCAGCCTGGTGATCCACCAGGGAGCAGACACCGTCGCTTTGGTAGAGGGTGATCTGCCGAGTGGCGCGGTGGCTTTCTTCGACGATCTGCCCGTTCCGGCCGCCGATCCGTTTTGGGATGCCTTCTCCATCGACCGGACCTTGGAGCAGCTCGCCCTCACGGATCCTCTGCTCCCCGACGACCCCACGGAAGCGGAGCTCGACGCACGAATCCAGGCCATCGCCGACAGCTTCCTCTCCACGCAGAGCACCGCAGACCAGTTCCTGCCCGACGATGCGGGCTTTCGCGTCACCGGTGGCTCGGGCTCGGTAGACTTGTTCGATCTGGTTCCGGTGGCGCTCTTCAATCGCATGGACCTCACCGCGCAAGACGGGGCCACCTGCGGCGAGCACCGCATCGTGTACCGGGATGCCACCAACAGTGGCGCCCTGGTGATCTTTGAGGCCCGCGTCCTCAATCCCCACGGCACGAGTCGGGGCGCCGGCGGTTGCCTGCCCCTCGCGCGGCACTGGTCGCTTGCCGGCACCTTGGCACTGCCAGACGCCGAAGGGGCGGTAGACACCACGGCGCTCACCGACCACATGGAAGCGCTGTTCTACGATGGCGTGGGCGGCTTCCCGAGCGCCATCCACTACGACCACCTGGGCGGGGTCGTCGGTCAAGTGCGGGGGAACGCCATCTCTGCGTGGACCAGCTTCTGGAGTCTTCGAGAGTGGCAGCTCGGCAGCTCGATGGTCGATGGCCTGCCAGAGCTGCGCTCGGTCTCGGTGAAAGACAACGCATTGGCGGAGCTCTTGACACTACCTGCCGGGAGTGGCGCCCCCGAGACTATGGGACTCGACGACGACGACTGGGGGAGCTTCCAGGACTCGTTTCTCGACCACTGGAGGGAAGACCTCCTGCCCCACATGCTCTCTCCCGAGGCGGAGGGGATCGATGGCACCACGGCCGATGGTCGGGATTTCCTCGGGGCCATCCGGGTGGGTGTGCTCGATGATTTCAACGAGTTCCAGTCGGTGAGTCAGCCGGTCGAGTTCCTGGCTACCGATGCCTCGAGTGACGTCCTTGACGCGGTGGCGTGTTGGCTCGATGACAGCCTGGACGGGTGCGACATCGCCGATCCCATCTCCGGCATCGATCCCGACACAAGCGCCACCCACATCGTGAATCGCTACGTGCGTGCGGGCACCTGTGCGGGCTGCCATCTCGTCTCGAGTCAGACTGCGCAGAGAGCGGTCGCGCCGGGCGTGTTGTGGCCCCGAGCGGGCTCGTTTGTGCACGTGTCGGGCAGCACCGGGAACCTGTCCCGCGCCCTGCATGGGACCTTTTTGCCCACCCGAAGCGAGGCCATGCTCGACCAGTTCGCAGCGGCCAACCCTGGAGACGTCAACTTTGATGGGGTGGTCAATGCGAGCGACTTGATTGAGGTGCTGGCGCACTGGAGCACCGATGACGAAGATGCGGATGCGAATTGTGATGGCACCGTCTCCGCAAACGACCTGCTCGCGGTTCTTGCTGGTTGGTCGCGGTCTTCGACTGCGCGGCTCGCGGCTCCCGATGCAGATCTGCAGCGCATCCTGGTGGATGTGCGAGCGGCCCGCACGAAGCGGGAGCGCCAAGCCGCATTGGTCCTCCTGCGTGCAGAGCAAGGTGCGCTTCGGGATGCCGAGGCGGCGATTCCGGGTCGAGATGGTCGCATGCGACCCCAACACTGACCGCTCTTGAGCCCACGGAGCGGGATGCTTCACAGGCCGCGCGTACGGAGGGGATGCGTGGCCTGCTGGAGCGGCGGGAATGGCCGTATTCAGGAGGGGTCTCGCGCTCCGAAACGGGCCGAAACAGCGTCTCCAGCACGGCAGAAGCATGTTGTCTCCATCCCGGATGGATGGAGGGGCAGATGTTCGGTTTGGTGATTCTGTTCAGCAGTCTCTCGGGCGGGGCCGGAGCGGCTGCTGCCGCCGCTGCGCCGACGTCAAAGCCCCATCGCAGCGGCTTCTATACGCACTTCACCCTGCCTGGAGAGGAGGCGGATGCCGTGGGCTACGACGTGGGAGCACGGCGGCGTGGGCGGCGGTTCCTGATCGACTTCGCCTTGACTCGTCTGGTGCATCCCTACAAGCTGGACGACCACGAGTGGTCGCATCGCGAGGCCCGCAAGACCGGACGCTTCGGTCTGGGCGTGCACTGGGCAGACAAAGCCGGAAACAGGCACCAGTTGGCCGTTCGTGCCGATCGCATGTCGTGGCTCGACCTGGCATCGGATGCTCGCAGTCTCGCCTGGGACCACCACATGGCCCGCAGCTTCGGAGTCACTGGAGCATACGGATGGGCGTCGCCTGATGCTCGACGCGTACGGACTGCTGTGGAGCTGGGCGGAGGCATCCGTCGTACCTTGGGGCTCGACTCGGTGTGGGGGGGAACGCTCGTGGAATGGGTGCCCCTCCGCACGGGCCCAACCCACACATCGAATGGCGAAGAGCGCATTTTGGACCTCAGCCTTGGCAGTCCCG
>CAJWOS010000563.1 GCA_913044235.1 uncultured Pseudomonadota bacterium | reverse complement strand
CGCGCGCGGCGGGCGCCAAGACGCTGGACCTCACGTCGCGGCCGAGCCGCGAGGCCGCGAACCGGCTCTACCGCCGCTGCGGCTTCGAAATCCGCGAGACGAACGTCTACCGCATGGACCTGAAGGCGCTCGAACGACAGGAGCGGGACGCGACCTACGCGTTCGTCACGACGACGTAGCTCGCTTTATTTACAACAGATTTTCACAGCCGGGGATGCCCATCAGCGGACCTTGGCGGCGGTCTTCCCGCCGAGGAACTCGTAGGGCTTCGGCTCGGGGATCGCGGCCGCGACGGTCTCGAGGACGTCGAGCCGCGCGGCGGGCGCGCCGCCTCGCAGCTCATCGACGGCAGCGGGCTGCGGAGCTCCATATTCGCGTCGAAGTAGGAGTCGATGGTGCCCACATCGCGCCAGTACGGCACCGCATCTGCCGGCTCACCGGGCACGCGGTTGGTCGCGAAGTCGTAGATGCGGATGTGCTTTCCGGCATTCAACAGGGCGGGAATCACGTTCTTGCCGAAGTCGTGGGCGGAGCTTGGGTCGCGAGCGTCGTCGATCAGAGCGTCTTGGAGCACTCCACTCCGGAAGAAGTAGTTGCCCATGCTCACCAGGCACGTGTCGGGTCGACCGGGGATTGGGGTTGGGTCGCTCGGTTTTTCCTGGAATCCAACGACCCGGCCCGTTTCGTCGATCTGGATCACGCCGAACTGGTGCGCCTCTGACCGCGGCACCGGGTAGGCCGCGATGGTGAGATCGGCCCCGCTCTCCTCGTGATGATCTTCCATCTGGTCGGCGGCCAGCTTGTAGATGTGGTCCCCCCCAAACACCGCCACGTGGTCGACCTGGCTGTCGCGAATGAGGTTGAGGTTCTGATAGACCGCGTCGGCCGTGCCCAGGTACCAGTGCGCCCCCGTGCGCATCTGCGCCGGAACGACCTCGATGTACTCGCGCATGCCAGACAAGTGCCAGTTGCGGTTGAGGTGCTTGATCAGGCTGCTCGCCATGTACTGCGTGAGCACGTAAATCCGGCGGTGACCACTGTTCACGAAGTTCGACAACACAAAGTCGATGATTCGATAGCGTCCGCCGAATGGAACCGCTGGCTTCGCGCGGTGACAAGTGATGGGACCGAGTCGCGAACCCTTACCGCCTGCCATGATCATCACGATGCTGGAAATCTCGACCTCCAAAACGCGTCAAAGCGACGCCGTGTTTGCGGAGTAACCCCACCAACCGACGCCAATCGACGCTCCCACCCGTTCGTCACGAGCATGAAACGCGAATCATCGAACTGCCGCATTTCAGCGGTTCTCTTTCCAACAAGGTACATACGGACCATGCCTCAAAGGTTGCCCAACACGTTCCATCGAACACGCGCTGCAGCCATCAGTGCGCTGCTCGCAGGGTGCCTCCTGGCATTCATGCTCATGCGCAGCGGGCCGGCGGGCGACCGCAAAGCCCCCACAGTCCACGGCCCCCCTCCCGCAACACCCCCGGCTCGAGAGCAAGCCTCGTCGGGCGATGCCCGTCGCCACCCCGCTCTCGCCATTCGAACCACCGCCGCTGCGTCGGCTCCACAGCCCCCCATGATGGTCTGCCCACTCGAGGCCATCGATGCCGGGTCGGGCGAGCGGCTAGATGAGTACGACGCCACCCTGCCCGAGTTCATCCAGGTCGCCTTCCAGCCGCCCATCATTGCATCGGCGACCATCACGTTGCTCGATGGCGAGGCACACATTCCAAAGCACGCAGCGGAGCGTCTGCAACACCTGCCGTTCCATGAAGGCACCGTGTATGGCGAAGACCCCTCGCTTGGACCGGTCTCCATCACCGTCGAGCAGGGAGCGTGCACCCGGCTGCAGGTGTTCGTGATCGGTTCGCCTCCTCCCGATGCCATCGCATGCGCCCTGGGCGATGGCCTGGGGACTGAAGACATCACGCGCCTGTCCTATGCAGCCGGACCTCGCGCCGGTCAGACCATCGACAACCGCTCTTGGGGCGATGTGATTCTGCTCGAAGGAGTCGGCGCAGAGGGCGAGGGCTGGGCCCACCGCACGGAGGGTCCGCCCCTGCCATTTGGTTGGGGCCCCGAAGGCTGCGACGACCTCGCGCCCGTGGGTTCCGCCCGCGTCACCGTGCACATTCCCAACCCACCCCAAGGTGCGCCGGCCTGGGTCGGAGGCTGCGGCCAGACGAAGTACCTTGAGCCGGGCAACTCTTCGGTTGAGCTTGAGGTTCCCGCTGTCCCCTGCGCTCTCGAGGCATGGCGAATCGACGGCGCGTTTCGGGCGCTCTCGCATCTCGAGACGGTCGACCCGGAACCGAACGCGCACCTGATGGTGACCCTCCCGCTCCCGGAGGAGCGCACGGCCGGTCTAGGGATCCAGTTCCGCCCCGGCGAAGAATTTGTGCGGATTACTGGCGTGCTGCCCAACACGCCCGCTTGGGAAGCCGGCCTGCGCCGCGGCGACCGGATCGTTGCGATCGATGGTGAGGCGGTCGGGGGCCTCGAGACCTCGGACTTCATCGTGCTGGGAACTGGACTGGAAGGCACCCTCGCGGAAATCGAAATCCAAAACGAAGATGAACCGACCGAGATCATCCGCATCGAACGCGCGCTGGTCGACCGTCGCATGTAAGGGTGCACGCCCCTGAAACGACTACTGGTCCCCTTCTTCCATGCGGGCCTTCCGGTCGAGGACCGACTGCACACGACGACGAGGACACTCGATCTCGGTCGCAGTGGTCTGCGAAGCATCCGCCAGGATGCGACCACCGATCTGCACCACCTGCTGGTCGGGCGGTCGCATTCCACCTTCCCATGCCTTCCAGCACCGAGATCCATCTGCCAGGAGCTCCAGGACCGGCCGCGGAGGATTGGTGGCCCCTTTCGGGTGGCCAGACTCGACTTCATCCCAGACGGGCAGGCGCTTCGTGGGGTCTTCAGGGGCTGATGGCGGAGGACCCGCCGGGGGCGGCGGATTGCCTGTGGGCACATCACGCTCGCCAGGCGCACGGCCGGACGGCGCTCCCTGGCCTGCCTCGTCGCCTGCAGAAGAGGCCTTCTGGGCGTTGTCATCTGCCTCCGGGATGGGCGGGTTGGTCGGAGCAGACGTGGTGTCCTTGCCTGCGCAGGCGGCCAGGGACAACGACAGGCTGCCGGACAAGACGGTGACCACAGAGCGATGGCGACGAGACATGGCAATTTCCCAGCGGCGGAACGTCACAAGGTCGAGTTCGACTGGGAGCGTACCAGTCGAAAGCCCAGCCAGGGCGCACGCGCATCCGCCGGAATGCTTTCGCGGCGGGGGGTCATAGCGCCCTCCTCGCCGTTGTCAGCCCAGCACCCCCCTCTCACCACACGAGTGGTTTCGCGGTTGTGTGCAGCTGCGACCGTGGCCCGTTGGCGGGGCATCGGCGGCCCATTCCGAAGGAAGACGTCGGCACACCAGTCCCGAACATTTCCGCCCAATCCACGAACCCCATAGGGGCTCTCGTCTACCGGATGGGTGTCGACCAGTGCCAGCTCGGGCACCAGAGGCCGGGTCTCTCGACAATTGGCATGCGTTGGATCGAACCGGTCTCCCCACGGAAACCGCCGACCATCGACACCACGCGCCGCCTTTTCCCACTCAAGCTCACCTGGGAGGCGCCACGGCAGCCCCGTTCGCTGTGCATACCAGTGCGCATAAGCCTCGGCAGCAGCGTGTGGAATCATGACGACCGGGCCCAGAGGATCGGCTCCCGCCACCGAGTCGAAACCACCAGCGGGTGAACGCTCAAAGATCGCTCCTCGTCGCGACCCTTGTCGACCGGAGACGCGAGGAGCCAGCTCCAGAGCGCGCCGCTCCTGACCGAGCCCGACCAGATCCTGCAGGAACTCCAGATAAGCCGCATTGGTGACCGGAAAGCGCTTCATCACGAACCCATCCACCCAGACTCGGGCTCGAGCCAGCGCCCCCCAACGCCGTGCTCCATCGCCCACCATGCACCATCCCGCTGAAACGACACAGTCATCGTGCGTCAGGCTTCCCTGCCGCGGCAACACAATCGCCTGGGGCGTATCGGAACCGGGTGGCCGTCCCGACCAGTGGTGACAGCGAGACAGCCACACCGGATACCGTACGCTCTGATGATCGGGCGCCTCGAGCACCAAAAGGTAGCTGCCCATGGCCAGAGACCGCTCGATGATCGGCCCCTCTTCAGGAAGCGGCACCGGCACCGGCACGCGCCGCCGGTCGTGGCTCTCGTACCGATAGAGCTGGACCCGGGCACCTGCCGGTTCGGTCACCACCGTGAGAGAGCCGTCGCCCCGGAGCCACTCCGAGTGGGTGCCATCATCGAAGGCGTACAGGCTCGCTTCCAGTCGCGCCGCTTCCCGCCGATCCCCGACCTGTTCCGCCCGTGCATGGGCATCGCGGTAGAACGCCGCCAGTCGCATCCGCGCTTCGGGCAGACCCGGCTTCTGCTGCAGCGCGCTGGTGAGCAGCTCCACATAGTGATGCTCGGTGCGTTCGATCGCTACGCCCTCCTTGTCGGCCTCCCGCTCCCAAGCCCAGGCCCGTCGCTTCTCGGCCACGGGACGGTCGGGCGGCACCCGCTCCAGCCACTGGGCTGCCAGAGTCCGAAGCTGGGTTCTCTTGTGCCGCATCCGCGCCAGCTCGGGACGAACCGCATCGGCCTTTTCCACCAACTCCAACGCCTGGGCCCGACGCTCCGCACC
>CAJWOS010000562.1 GCA_913044235.1 uncultured Pseudomonadota bacterium | reverse complement strand
AGCCAGTCGAACGGCTTCTTCCGCACCGCCGCGATGTCCAGCGCCGCGCCTTGGTCGGTCACGCGCCCAGCCGACATGGCCTCGTCGCCGCGAACCACCGCGAAGAGCTGCTCGGTCTCGGCCGCGTCCATCCGGTTGCTCCGCAGCAGCTGTTCCACCATGGACGCGATCTGACGAGGAGACAGCAGACGCCCCACCTCGTGCTGCATATGCGGCGTGGCCCAGGCAAACAGCAGTCCGCCAAGGCGGGGGGTCTGGGTGCGAATGGTACGGGCGAGTCCGGCCGCTCCGAAGTCCTCCCGGAGCTGCCGCACCAGGTCGGCATCGGGCTGGGAAGCGAGGTGACCGGCTACCGCATGTCGATTGAGGGCCTCAAAGAAAGCGCGGTCGTTGGGGAGACCGCTCATGTCGGCGCCGCGCAGGTAGTCGGCCAACGCGAGCTTGGCAGCCGCAACGTCGCCACCATCGGGAAAGACCGCAGGAAAGTGCTCAGGAAAGCGCAGAGTCGCCTTGGCCAGAAAGGCGATGTCGCCGCGCCGCAGCCGGTCGCGCACCAGAGCTTGGAGCGCCCGCTCCGGGGAAGCGCCATCCCTTTCCGCCAGTCGCCGCGCCCAGAGGGTCTGCTGCTGGGCCACATAGGCAGCATCGCGCATCCCATCGGAGTCTTCCGAGCGTGGCTCGGACGGTTCCGAGGAGCCGACTTCATTTGCCATCTGGGCAAGCAGAAGCTCCTCTTCCATCGAGGGCTTCCCCACCCGCCGCAGGGTCCACACCCAAACGATGGCTGCGACCGTGAACAGCAGCAGCCCCACCATCCAGAAAAGGTGCGGCAGCAAGGCCTCCCAGACCTGTTCGCCCACGGTCGGCTCCGGGGGCGGCGGCGGCGGCTCGACGGGCGCCTCCTCCGGCTCGTTCGAGTGCTCCGCACGAAAGTACGGCGGCAAGGGGTCCATCGATTTCGCAACGACCGAAACACTCGCCCATCCGGTCGACACCCGCGACTGCAGGCGCCGGGAAAGGACTCGGACGTCTTCATCCTCTACGGCCGGTTCATGAGCGAACCCACACTGGGCACGGGTGAGCCAGGGCTGTGGCTCCACCGCACCAATTCCCGCTTCATCTCCAAGCCCCGGCAGCGAGCTGGAGCGCGGCCGATCGGCCACGGAGTGGGCCACGTAGACACAACCGGTCGAAAAACATCGAGAGGACTCACAGTCGAGTGCCAGGGCCGTCTCGAAGCGGTCTTCGAGATGTCGAAGCTCCACGAGGACCGACTCGGGAATGGGCCGGCGGGGTGGGCCGGCGGCACCCTCGGCAGGGCCGAATGAGAGCAACGAAAGCAAGAGGGGAGTCATCAGTAGATCCTCACAATCACACGGCGGTGCCGAGCAAGGCGCTCGACATCGGAGAGGTCGGCCAGCTCGGGCTCGGGCAGAGGCACCGTGTCGGCGTACCCCTCCACTCGGATGTGTTCATCGACCACGCCTACATTTTCCATCCGGGCGCGCACAGCATTTGCCCGGCCGGTGGACAGCTCCCAGTTCGATGCGTACTGCGCACCGGCCAGCAGGGGCGTGCTGTCAGTGTGCCCTTCCACCGCGAATGCGTACTGCTCCTTGTAGGGCAGTAGGGTCTGCAACATGCGATCCACAGTGTCGAGCTGTCCGAGGCGGATGGTCGCACTCCCAGAGTCGAAGACCAGTCCCGAGTTCAGCGCCACCTTGAGGCCATCATCGGTGAGCGTGGTGTAGACCAGCTCCTGAAGCCCTTCGGACTCGATGCGAGCATCGAGCTCCTTCTGGATCGACTCCAGGCTCTCCGGCTGAACCTCCCCGTTGATCTCCCGCACGATGCGCTGCATGCGCGTGCGGCTCAGCTGGGCCGCTGCCAGCAGCATCGCGAAAAAGATCAACAGCTGCGTGATGAGGTCTGCATAGGACAGCAGCCAGCTGTCGTCGGTCTGGTAGGAGCGGCGCTTCACAGCTTATGCCCCCGCCCGCGAAGACCGCGCCACAAGCTCGTATACGCTGCGTTCACACCGCTCCAGCGCACCGAGCCGCTCGTCGAGCAGGTTGCGAAGATAGTGCCCAGTCGGGCCAGCGAAGCCTGCGCCGAGCGCCACCCCGTACAGTGTGGACACCAGAGCCAACGAGATCGAAGCCCCCAGCTGGGAGGTGTCGTCGCCCATGTTCTGGAACAGCTGGATCATGCCCGTGATCGTGCCCACCATCCCAAACGACGGTGCCAGCTTGGCGAGCACCTCCCAGTTGCTTACCGCCGGCTGCCAGCGCTCCATCGTGCGGTGGTTGAGCTCGGTGAACGCAGCTCTGGTGGCCTCTTCGGGCGCCCGCTCCAGCACGAGCGAGACCATCCGCGCGACCACCGGGTCGCCCCCTTCTTCTGCCAGAGCGACCGCTTGGGCTCGCTTGCCGTCCCGCCAGAGCGCCACGAGCGTCTCGCGCTGAGACTCGAGCGTATCGGTGCCAGGCCCAAGCACCCCAAGCCCGGGAAGAACCTCACGAAGACACCCCAGCGTGCGAGCGGTGGTGCGGGTGGTGGACGACACGAGAATGGCGGCAAGCGACCCTCCGAGCACCATCACAAAGGCGTGGAGGTCGAAGGCGGTGACCGTGGTGGCTCCTCGCTCAGCCAGTCCAAACGACACGACCGCAACCAGAAGCATCACTCCGAGAATCTGCATCATCGTTTCATCCTCAGCGGTTCTGCAGCACGTCAAGCTGACGGCGGACTTCGGGATCAGACTCGACTTCTTCGGCCGCTTCGTAGACTTCGATCGCCTTGTCGCGCTCCCCCATCAACAGCAGCAGCGATCCTTGTGCCCGGAGGGTCTCTGGATGGGCAGGATAGCGGTCGAGCACCAGCTGGCACCACTCGAGACCGATCTGGTAGTTGCCTTCCGCGATGGCCGTCTGCATCTGCGTTCGTGCAGCCGACAGGCTCACGGCCGCAGCATCGGGATTCACGCGCAAGCCTCGCTCACGGTAGGCCGCCTCGAGGGTCTGGTCGGCCGTCGTGGGCGGCGGAGGAACGAGCCGAGTGGCGGGGATGCGCTCCACACCACCGGAACCGGGCGTGTGCTCGATCACGATTCGCTGGCCACTGGACAAGAGTGGAATCGAGACCTCGGTGAGAGTGCCTCCATCGTTCCATCGCACCGTCATGGCGGTGGTGGAACCGAAGCCAAGCGGCCGCAGCTGGGTGCCCTCGACCTCCTCGAGCACCGGATTGACTGCTGGAGCAGGCTCGATGAGGTAGTGCGTGTAGTTCTTGGCCGCGCAGCCGCCCCAAGCCAGTGCGGCGGAAGCGCACACCAAAAGGTGCAGGGGCATCGAGTCGAGACGCATGATTCCGTCCGAATTCAGGGCAGAAAGGGAAGAAAGGAGACATTGAGCAGGGAGATACCAAAGCCCACTTGGCCGTTGGTCGAGACGGCCATCAGTACACCGTAGTTGGAGCGCCCGATGGGAACCCGCACCACGCCCGCTGCGGTCACGAGGGGATCGAGGACCTGATCGCCACCGTCGGACACGGACTGGACGACCGCGGTGGGCAACGACAGCAGCACCTTGGCACCCACGGTGGTGTTGAACAGCCGCGTGACCCGGTGATGTGCAGCCCCCACGCCGAGAACGGGATCGAACAGCGACAAGCTCACCCCCGAAAGACGCCGGTTCTGGCGCCCCCACTGGTCGGTCCAGTCGAGCGACACGTGCTGTCCGGGAACCAGTCCGACATCGACGAAGGACTGCGTGAGGCTGTCTCCGCGCGCGCGTCGCTCCAGCTCCTCTGCCCGGGTGTAGCTGCGTGCGGTCCGCATGGTGTC
Organism: uncultured Pseudomonadota bacterium; assembly: GCA_913044235.1. GTDB lineage: Bacteria > Myxococcota_A > UBA796 > UBA796 > UBA2385 > CAJWOS01. The sequence continues at coordinate 890 of CAJWOS010000562.1, read as the reverse complement.
GCTGAGATCGGGGTCGATGTTCTGCGCGAACAGCACCCGCCCCGTGGAGAGCTCGACGACCCGGACCGAGACGCCGGTGGGCGTCTCCGCAAGCCAGACACCGGCCCGCGCTGGCGGCGCGGCCCCCCGCGTGCGGTCATCGAGCCGCACCACCTCAGAGATGGAGGTCACACCAGCGGTGTACTCAAGGCGTCCATCGTCTACATACGTGCGCGGCAGTGTGCAGGCGGAACACAGTCGAAGAGTGTCTTCGCCATACACCCCGCCGAGGGCCTCGAGCACACGGGTCTCAAACCACTCTGCGGAGTCCTCGTACCGAGGTGTGGCAGACACCACGATGAGGGGGCCAACCATCTCGGTGGTGAGCAGGCCATCTTCGCTGCGCAGCAGCAGCACCTCTTCCATCCGGTCAACCGCCTCCCGCGTGATGGCCGGGTCCGCATGTGCGGGCTGCATCAGAGCCAGACCCACGGCAGCAGCGGCGTTCAGAAACAAATCGCCACCTCGGTGCCAAGCACCTGCCATGGAAGTCCGAGAAAGTAGATGTGCTCGCCAAGATTCGGCGAGTTGGTGAGCGACGGGATGGTCTCGTAGAAGACCGACAGCCCCACACGGTTGCCAAGGCGCAGATCGGCACCGAAGTGCAGCGTGGGGAACGTGCTGCGGGGTGGATCACCCGCCGAGTCGGCAAGCAGCTCATCGGCGGTCAGGCGACGCTGCCGGAAGCTGGCCGCTGAGGGCCCCCAAACGGTCATCACCGACCCGCCCAGAAACCCGTACAGATCGGGACGCGTGATGCTTCGCGCACGACCGGTGAGCAAGCGATAGAAGCGCGCCTGTCCCATCAGCCCTTGGTATGCCTGCGGCACCACGGCGAAGCCGCCCATAAA
>CAJWOS010000561.1 GCA_913044235.1 uncultured Pseudomonadota bacterium | reverse complement strand
CCGTCCTCAAGCCCTGGGTCGATTTCGATCGCCGTACAGACGCCCCCGCTTTCCAGCTGGAGTGCACGGCGCACGAATTCACAGGTCTCGATGGCCACCTGGGCCCACTGAGCGCTGCCGAAAGCGCGGGCGGCATTTGCATAGAGTGCTGCCAGTGCTGCGTTTTCATCGAGACCCTTGATGAGAAGTGGGGCCGCGCCCTCGACCGGCCTCGAGGGGTGAACGAACCCACCCGCCAGCCAGTCATGGGTTTCGGTCTGTGCCTCGTGGAGCGCGCGGGTGATTCTGGTGCGCACGCGAGGGGCTCGCCGCAGGTGCCACTCCACGAGCAGCGCGGAGAGTACACCGTGTGAAGGATGCTTCGGGGCGTCCCTTTCGGCTTGTTCCGGTGCCTTCTTCCTGGGCAGATCGTGCTCGGCCACGGTGCGGGTCCAGTCGTTTTGTGCAGAACACAGGGGCGGCGGGAGCATCGACCGCTTCAGAACATCCCTGATTCCAGAAGCGACCTGGGCGAGGTCCGCGCGTTGCGTGCGCCATGCGAGGTCTACGTGGTCGAGCAGCGGAAAGGAGTAGTGGTCCTGGCCATGCGCGGACGAGACGAGGACTCCGGCGTGAAAGGGGGCTCCATCAGGGGTCAGAAAGACCGCTACCGGCCATTCGCTGCAGTCTGGCAGAAGGGCTTTGGCCGCAGTCCTGTAGAGCATGTCGAGATCGGGGCGGGTCTCCCGATCAACCTTGATGTTGACGTACTGGCGGTTCATCCGCTCGGCGAGCTGTTCGTTCTCGAGGTGCTCCCTCTCCAGCACTCTGCACGGAGGGGATGTGGCGTCGCCGATGGACAGCAGGATGGGACAGTCTCGCGCCTGGGCGGCGGTGAAGGCTTCCGCTCCCCAGGGATACCAGTCCACGGGGTGGGCGGCGTGCCGAGCCAGGTAGGGGCTGGCCTGGCTTGCGAGACGATTCGAAGGTGTGGGCACGGGGGCTCCGGTGCGGTTCGGCGTGGCTGCTCGGCCGGCGTCTCGCTAATAGGCGCGCATGTCCAGCATTATCAAGATTCTCGCGGCCCTGGTCGCCTTGTTGGTCCTCCTCGTGGGAGGATTCGTCGCTTTCGTGTTTGCCACCGAGTATGCACCCGAAGCCCGACAACCGGAGCCTGTGCACGGTGATGGCAACGGGGCGGGTCTCGTGGTGGGGTCGCCCTTCACGGTGGTGTCCTGGAACCTCCAATACTCCGCCAGCCGGAAGCATCGGTTCTTCTACGATGGCGGCGAAGCGGTACACGTGCCGGAAGCAGATGTACAGGCCACGGTGGCTGCCATTGGCGAAGTCCTGGCGAAGGAGGCACCGGCGGTCGCCCTGTTGCAGGAGATCGATCGAGACTCAGCTCGCACAGGGCGGGTCGACCAGCTGCCGCCATTGGTCTCGGCAATGAACGCGACGGCGTGGACGGCTGCGGCGTACCACAAGGCTGCGTTTGTGCCGAAGCCGTTTTCAAACCCGCTCGGGCGGGTGCAGATGGACCTGGGCATCCTGACCACAGGTCGGCTGGAGAATGCCGAGCGACACCAGCTGGCGCTGATGGATGAACCCCGGCCGGTGCAAGCTCTGAACCTCAAGCGGGCGCTGCTCACGGCCGAGGTGCCCGTGGAAGGGCTCTCGCAGCCCCTTGCGGTGGGAGTCACCCATCTGTCGGCATTTTCGTTTGGTGATGGCACGCTCGAGAAGCAAGTGGCGGCCTTGAAGGCGTGGATGGCCGAGCGCCCGGAGGGGCAGCCTTGGATTCTTGCAGGCGACTTCAACTTGCTGCCGCCCGGCGATGACAAGTCTCGCCTGCGCACCGAAGCGGAGTTGTACGCCGATGAAGGCAACCCCATCGATGCCGTGCTGCCCGCATTTCGGGAGCTGTTTGGGGCGGCCCAGCTCGATCCCAAGGTGCGCACCTACTTGCCGTTTGGGTTCGACGAACCCGACCGCAAGATCGACTATTTCTTCATGGGCGGACCCATCGAGGTGGTGGAAGGCGCGGTCTTGCGAGAGCATGCCGCCATCTCCGACCACCTTCCCATCCGCGCGGTCTTGCGCATCGTGGATCCGCAGGCCCCTGTAGAGTCAGACGCATCGAAGGGGGCTGTTATCGACGGTACTTTGGACGGAAAAGCCGACTAGCGACTCACCTCCGGCGTGCCCTTCATCGCGGTCTCGAGGAAGTGCACATAGGCCTGTTGCGCCGCTGGGTCTTGGAAGATCACAAAGTGACCGGCTCCCTCGAACTGCATCAGGCCGCTGGAGACCGCTGAGCCATCCCAAGCGTTGGTATTGGCTTCGGTGGGCGTGGTGTCGGTCGCGGTGGAGGGGAGGGCAAGTGCGCCAGTCGTGCGGACCACTTCGTCGAGAATGGGCACCCCAGCCGCCGCTGCGAGCGCTTCGATGGCGTCGGGCGGGGTGTAAAGGTCTTCGTCGCCTTCGAACATGAGCACAGAGGTGGGGCCCCCGCGGCTCCAGCGAGGCTCGTCTCGGAACCAATGCCGGGCATACGACAGCGGGTCGCTGGCTTCGCTGAGGAGCTGCATCAGCCCCACGATGGGGTGGAAGGTGTCGAGCGTTTCTCCAGGCGCGAAGCCGGCCACATCCTCAAGCAGTCCCTGGATGTCGATGTCTCCCGCATCTCGGCCCACCACAGACAGGGAGAGGCCACCGCCGGCCCCCGACAGCACCACGCCTCGAAGTCGTGGGTCGAAGTAGCCGAGCGCGATGCTGCCCATCACCGCGCCGTGCGAGTGGCCCATGTAGGCGACGCGGGTGGGGTCGAAGCGGATCTCCTGCCCGCTCACGGTGGTGGTGGCTTGGGCACGGTCCAAAAACAAATCGGTGAGCCAGACTGCTTCGGCCGCGGCCTGCCGAAGGTTCGTGCGACCGGCGGTGGGGTTCAGCACGTTGAACGACATCAGAGCTTCGCTGCCCCCCACGCTGCGCTCCCCGTGAAAGGGCAGGCTGATGCTCGCGACTGCCATGCCGGCGGCAGCCAGAGGGCCGGCCACGTCATTGGTGGTGCCATCTGCGAAGGTCCACCATCCCGATCCGGTGCCGTGCACGAAGACCACCACCGGCCAGCCGTTCTCCGGCATCGTGCCGTCGGGCACGCTCAGGCCGAGCACGACCGGATCGAGATGACTCAAGATCGGGGCGTCGTCTTGGGTAAACAGGAAGTGTCCGCCGTGGTTGATGTAGGGCGGTTCGCCGTGCTGCCACCAAGGCACTCGAGTCCAGCCTGCGTAGGCGCTGTAGCCGTTGCCTTTGTGCCAGCGCTCCACCACTTCTGGAAAGATCGGTTGGTCCAGACCCGTGCGCTGGCGGTGCACGATGCGAGCGAGGTCTGCCGGGGCATCTTGTGTGGTGAACACCACGGCGTAGCCGACTTCTTCGGTGGACATGCGCCACTCGAACAACAACTCGTGCAGCGGCTCGTACAGAGCGTGGTCAGGGTGTCCAGGCTCCCAGACCGCGTGGAAGCCATCGGGTGGGGCCACGAGACTGCGATGGAACACGAGTGCATACTGTGTGCCGGCCTGCAGGGGCCGGCCCCAGGATGGTGCAAGGGACAAGAGATGGCTGGGCTGCCACCGGGTCTCGGTGTCCTGATAGTCCCAGGCGAGGGGAACACGCTGTCCGCGGGTGGGGCTGAACGGGTCTACATCCACCAGAAAGACTGGGGAACCATCGCGCGTGGAGCGCTCCGGGGTGGGCAGGAGGCCTGTGCGCAGCGGCTGCTCGAAGCGAACATACAGCGGGCTTTGCAGGCCGAAGCCATCCAGGCTGGATGCCTCGAGGGCGTAGTCGGCCACGAGAGTGACGTCGTCTGTATGGGGGAAGCCAGACAAGTCCGGGCGCCCGGCAGCGCGTCGGCGGTCGTCGGGAAAGGGGCGATCGAAGAAGCCGGGCCCGTCGACCATCGGCTGGGGCGCGTCGGGCCAGGGAGAGCATCCATAGAGGCCTCCCAGCAGCGGGAGCACCCCGAGGACGGTGGGCCCAGCGGCACGAAGACTCCAGCCGGAAGCGGCCGCGCCGGCCAGCATCAATCGGGATGGCTTCGGTTGGGGCTGGCGGGTTGGATGCACGCCCGAACTGTATCTGTCTTCCGGCGTATTCGCACCAGAGGGCAGGGCCACATTTGAGGGAGCGCCGGAGGCATGGAGCCCCGGTGCCCGGGAGGTCGTGTGACCAGACACTGCCTGTTCGAGTCGCGGGGAGGTAGACTGGCGGCCCGGACCCCTGATGCGCGAGCACCCCGCACCATGATCGACCAACGAGCCTTGCACGCCTACCTGTTCGAGTATCTCGACCGAGGTGAGGTGAAGGCCTTCGTAGAGGAAACCGAGGAGACGGAACCGGAGGGGCTCGACTTTCGAGGCCGCGATCTGTCTGGCTACGACTTGTCCGGAGCATGGCTCGTGGCAGCCTCTTTTCGCGGTGCAGGTGTGCGAGGGACCCGCTTTTTCGGCACCCGACTCGAAGACGCCGATCTGCGTGGGCTCAACCTGTCGGGGGCGTACATGTTGGGGGCGTTGCTCTCGGGAGCAGAGCTCGATGGTGCCATTCTCGATGGCGTGAACCTTCAGTCCGCGGAGCTGGAGTGTGCCTCGCTGTCCGATGCGCGCTTGGTGGGCGCCGATCTCCGAGGTGCCCGCCTGGTGGGTGCCGATCTTTCAGGCGCAGACTTTCAGGATGCAGACCTGCGCGACTCGGTGTGGG
>CAJWOS010000560.1 GCA_913044235.1 uncultured Pseudomonadota bacterium | reverse complement strand
GCGCGTCGGACGGGGCATCCTGACTGGCACGATCCTGGCGGGCCATTGAGCGACGGAGCCGCTCCTCGATGGAGAGTCGACTCACCTGATCCTCCGCCCGACCAAGGGTCTCGGGATCTGGTGCATCGCCAATCTCGACGTAGCGCTCAAAGAAGTACTGACAAAACTCACGAAGATCGACGCCACGGGGTCGATGTAGCGTGCGCCGAAGGTCGACCAGCAGCTCCTGGCCGTTTTCGTAGCGATCACCTGGCCGGGTGCGGAGTGCACGCGAAATGAACGGACCTACCTTGGGCACCTTTGTGCGCAGCTCCTCGCACCGGTCCGCGGTATCTCCGGCCTCAATGTCTCCAATGATGCGGTCGAGAGGGCTCTCCGCCGTCTCATCGAGCGTATAGAGCGGCTCGCGCATCAACATCTCGAACATGATCGAGCCGAGACTGAAGAGGTCCGAGCGGTGGTCGAGGATCTCTCCACGAGCCTGCTCTGGCGACATGTAAAGAAGGGTTCCCTTCACCTGGTCCGCGTTGTCGGCACGGAACTCCACATTGTCGACCTTCGCAAGCCCCCAGTCGAGAACCTTCACCTCCCCTGTGGGGGTGAGCATCACGTTGTCCGGCTTCAGGTCGCGGTGCACAAGCTGGAGAGGCTCGCCGTTGTCTCCGGGCGTGGTGTAGGCCTGAAACAAGGCATCGGCAATCTCGCAGCCGATCTCGATGGCCGCCTCGGTGAAGACCTGATCACGGTTCTGCACGAGAGTCTCGAGCACCACGCTCAAAGTGACCCCGTGTACGTACTCCATTACGACCGCGTGCTCGTCTTCGAGATACTCGAACACCCGTACAATGCTTCGGTGCTTCACCTGGTCGAGCAGCGCGAATTCCTGCACCAACCCTGCGGCCGACTCCGGGTCGGCGCGGTTCTTCAGAGCCTTGATGGCGACCACCCGGCGCCGACCCGGCTGCCGCCCTCGGCCCGGCACCTGTCCAACCGCCTGATGCACCGAACCGTACTGGCCCTCGCCCAGGCTTCGCACAATCTCGTATGGACCGATTTTTCGAGACAAGGTGACGGCTCCGCTGTCGACGGTGCCAAAGTCGAGCACTGCCGGGGACACACTGTAGTCGACCGCTCCAGGCCAACACAAATCCGAGGGGTGAGAGGGTCTGCCCCCCGCGCCAAACCGCCCCTAACCGAATCTCACTCCTTCGATGACGGTCTGTTGGTCGACTTCGAGCGAACCTTTACACGACCAAACAGCAGACGCCGGGTGTTGTAAATCGCCGAGGCGAAATACGAAAGCATCACGAAGAGGGCAATCACGGGAACCACCACGAGCAGGGTCCGCTTGTAGGTATCGGCGACATGCCACCCGTCGGGAAGGGGGCGTCCCGGTGGCGCATCCAGCCAAGCGCTCGGGTACACCTCGATGCTCGATGCGGCACTTCCCACACCCATCAGCTCCAGCCGCACCGTGAAGTCACGCCGAAGGTAGAATGGGTCCATTCGGATGCGAACTTCGAACCAGCGGTAGCGGGGAGAGGCTGCCTCGAGAAAGGCCTTGGCCAGCCCCTGCCGACCGCGCTTGATGTGCGCTTTGCCACCGCCAGCGCGAGCGATGTAGTGCAGGCTTGCATTGTCAATCCCGCGCACTTCGAGCTCACCATCGATGCGCGTGTCAATGTTCCGCTTACCGCACAAGTCCACCGCTCGAGGAGGCTTGTTGCCATACGGCACCTCGAAGCCAGGCCGAATCGGCTTCCCGAGCCCGACAGTGTGGACTTGCGGTCGCGTGCCCAAGTCCGTGAGCTGGACATCTTGTAGATGTTCAAGCAGACGCTCGAGCCTGTCGACGTTGTCGCCGCAGATGTCGCTCGGCTTCTCGTTGTTGAACCCGTCCGTGAGGACGATGACATTGGGCTTGCGCAAACCGTTGGACAGCGCCTGCTTGACTTCATCGCGCTCGAGGAGCGGACCGGTCGCGTAGGACACAGCGTCGAAGAGGTGCGTATATCCGTTGAGCACGTGCAGCTTCGAGACCGCCGCCTTGTACTCCCGTCGATTCTTGAGGGCGACAAACGCTCCGCCCACGGGACTGGGAATCCCTTGCGTGAACTGGAGCAGCATCACAGCATTGTCTTGCCCGTCCCCTCCAAAAAACGCATCCATGACGTCTTGTCGCTTCAGCGCCTGCTTCACCACCTGCATCCGCGTGAGGCCCCCATACCCGCCGCGCTCGTTCATCGAGCCGGAGCCATCGATGACGAGCACGTAGAGCGTGCCCGACTGGGTCCAAGGGTCATGCGGAATGACAGTCATTTCCTGCCCTGTGGAACCGTTTCCGACTGTGGTGCCTTGGAACTCCACACTGAGCAGTTCTTCGTGCTCCGGCATCGAAGACAGCGTCTCGCTGTTGTACAGGGCATAGCTGAGGCGAATCTCGCCACTGGAGCGATCGACAAAGGGCAGACAGAGGTGCAGGTCCTCCTCCGAGATCCCGAGCTCGTCGCACTCTCCAATCTCATGGAGAATGTGCAGGTTGTACTCCTTGCCACTCTCCATCTGTGGCAACGCGACCCGCGTGGTGGTGCCTGGAATCGCCAGAAATCGAGGGCTGGCACATCCCGCCAGGCAAACGAGCACGAAGCCCAGCCATACAAGTGCAGTGCGCATGTTCAGACCTCTTCCTTCGGAAGGAGGATGAACTCGAGCTCGGCGCGTTGCTCCCCCTCGCCGAGCACAATGCGGTCGCCAGACGAAAGGGACGTCTCGACCGGTGTCGGGCGCCGCGGGTCGTAGCGAAGGTCCACCCTCTGAAGGAGGCGGCGGACAAGCGTTGGATATTGGCTCAGTCCGCGCGCCGTGTATCGCTGCTTTTCATCGACCGTGACCGATAGGTGCAGTTCCTGCACGCCTTCTTCATCGGTCAGGAAGAGGTCGAGGCCCCTGGGGAAGTGTCCAATAAAGCGCTCTTTAGGGGTTCGGTCGGGGGCGTCGATGGGGATTCGACGTCCGAAGCGGTGGGGGGTCAAAACGCGCAACCAACCGACGTAGAGCTCGTCGGGGATGGACCATGTGAGGAGTCCAAACACAAAACCCCACACCGTGCCCATCAGAGCACCCGCGAGGAAGAGGTCCCGCTGGGGGGCAAACAGTCCGTAGACCACCTCCTCCGTGGGCAGGCCGGCAATGAACCAAACACACCCGGCGCAAAGCCCGGCGGCCATCCCTCCTGCGAGGTGACTCACCGGCTCGGTGAACTTTCGGGCCACCATCGCTCCGGTGCCCGAGCCGAGTCCACCCATGGCAAACGCACCCACCCGAAATGAAAACGACACGAGCGATGGGTCGTTGGCATCGACCGCATACTTGTCGAACACCACCATTCCGACAAAAAAGTGCCACACGAAATAGTAGCCAAGTGTGACCCCTCCGGCGATGGCCCCTCCGATCAGCACACGCAGCGCCCGATTCCAGATGGGCAGCCTGCGGAGGTTCGCCTCGCCCAGTATCGAGGCCGCTACCACGGACACTGAGACCGTGGTGAGGATGATCGGCCCATCCCACGATGGCGCCCAGTCCACGTTCACGACCACGATGAGCGTGAGGACTCCCCACCAGGCGAGAAGTCCGGCCGACGCACACCAGAACGCCATGCTGAGGTGACGCAGCCACGTGTACGGCAACAGGAAGATGTTCACGACCACGCTCCGCAGCGTTCGGCCCCAGCAGGGCACACGAGGTGTGGTTGGAGACCAGCGATCTGAAGAACATCGCGAGCCGCCGACAAATCTATTCCCAGACCCGAACGCGTCGGCCCCGGTAGACAGGCGCCTTTAGCGTACCGCAAGCCGCGTTCGGTTTGCGCCTCTCCGACCAAACCCGCTCCGGGCTTGATACCATCGCCTTCCTGGAGGCACCACAGCCATGGCAATCGAGGAACTCGTCCTCTATCTCCGCCTGAGTCCTGAATTTGGCGGTACCCGGTTCGGCTACTTCGAGCAGCGCGTCGTGCGACGGGTCGAGCTCGCCGGCCGCCTCCGCGGCGGTCTCGCGACAGAAGACGACGAGGTGCGGCGACAGTCCGCCCTCGGTGCCGCCCGACATGACGATGGCGACCCGCTTCTCGATCTCGGCCACCGGACGGCCGAGCGCTTGCGCGAGCATCAGCTTCAAGGCCAGGGTGGCATAGCCCCGGGTGAAGTCGTTGACGCAGCCGTTGCCCTCGGTCTTGCCGAAGATGGCGAGGATGCCCTCGGGCGCGATGGCGCCGGAGGCGAGGGTGTGTGTGGAATCGCGCTTCATGGGGCCACCTCCTCGGCGAGGGCCGTGAGCCGTTCGGGCGTCCACTCGCCGGACGCGATGGCCTCTGCGCTCGAGAGGAGCACGGTGGCCAGAGGCTGGCCGTGAAGATAGGTCCGCACGTACTCCTGCATGTCGGCGCGTTCGACGGCGGCGAGGGCACGATCGACGATCAGCTCGAAGACGCGGGTATATTTGCTCATTGGGAAGCGATGTTCGGGATCGAACTGCGCGTCGTAATGCGGGATATGAATGATCGGCGGCTTCGGCATCGTCGCCAGCCGCAGCTTCGGCCCTCGGTTCCTCGGGGGCTCCGGCTCCTCGGCGAAAGGGGCGCCTGTCGCGCGAGGGGCTGAAACCGTCCGCCTTCTGCAGCGGCGCGTCGGCGCCGGCGAAGAGGACGGCCGCGTTCGCGGGGCCGGGGGCGGACACCCACACGAGCGCGGCGGTGCGCAG
>CAJWOS010000559.1 GCA_913044235.1 uncultured Pseudomonadota bacterium | reverse complement strand
CCGCCGTGACCGCGTCGTTGTCGGCGACCTCGCGGGCGGCCTCCGCCGTCGCGCGCAGCGTTGCAGCGCTCGAGTGATGGGCTGGCCGTGGCAGCAGAAGCCGTCGGAGGACGAGTGCGTCGAGTGCCAGGAGGCCAAGGAGGCGGGCTACATGCTGCTCGAGGCCAAGGCGGACCCGTGCGGCGCCGCGCTCTTTTTCCGAGGCAAGTCGCTCCGCATTCCGACGCGCCCGCTGCAGCTCGGTTCGGTCCGCATCGAGCTCCGCGAGCAAGCGCTGCTGTTCGGCTGCAATCTGTCGCGCTTCCGTCGCCTCTTCCGTTGCCTTCACCTCGGCCTGCTCAAGCTCCACGAGCACCCGCCGCAGCTCAGTGACATCGGTTCCAGTCTCGCTGAGCTGCGCTGCCAGGCGCTCGCGCCGGTCCGCAACGTCTCGCGCCCGGGCTTCGGTACTGGTGACTTCCGCCTCCGCTCGGGCCTTGCGGCCGGCGAGAGTCATTGCATTCTGCCGCGCGAGATCCACACGCCGCCGTCGTTCACGCAAGGCACCTTCCAACTCTCGAAGCTCTCCTCGTCCGCTCTCCGAGAGCGCGTCTTCCGCAAGCAACAACTCTCCCACTTCGGCAAGCTGGGTACTCGCGAGTCCTCGTTCTTCCAGCGCAACCTGGCGGTCAGCCTGCGTGCTCTCCTGCCGCACTGCCAAGGCCCGTGCGCGCTCCACCAAGCCCGAACGCTCTGCGGCATGGTGATCTCGCGCCGTGACGCGCTCCCGTCGTGATGCCTCAAGCTCGGAGCGACGCTCCCGAACAACCGCGACCTCGTCTTCGATCGCTTTCAGCTTCGTGCGCAACTTTGCCTGCGACTGGACCGCCCGCTCGACCGACCGACGCTTCGCGGCCTCATCTGCTCCAGCCTCGCGACGACGATGGGACAGCGCGCGCCGGTCCTCGGCAAGGGCAGCAAATCTGGCCAGACCGAGAAAGATTTCGCCCTGACGAATGCGGATGGTGAGACGCCGATAGTTGAGCGCTTTGGTGACCTGGCGCTCAAGCTTTTTCAGTCGGTTGGCATGCCCGGTCACCACATCAGCGACCCGGTCAAGGTTGTCGCGGGTATCCGAGAGACGCTGCTCCGTTTCTCTGCGCTTCATCTTGTAGCGAGAAATGCCTGCGGCCTCTTCGATGAGCGTACGTCTCTCTTCGGGCCGCGCCCGCACGATCTGACCGATGCGCCCCTGCTCAATGAATGAGTACAGCGGGTTGGCCGCGCCCGAGTCGAGGAAGACCTCCTGTACATCCCGCAGTCGTACCTTCTGGTGGTTGATCAGGTACTCGCTCGTTCCATCGCGCTGCAACCGGCGGGTGACCTGAAGCTCCTCGAGCCGCGAGTAGTCTCCGGGAAATGGCTCATCCGCCGCCTCGAAGTGCAGGGTCACCTCTGCCGAGTCCATCGGGTCGCGCTCCGACGAGCCCGAGAAGATGATGTCTTGCATCGCCTGCCCGCGTAGCTGCTTGGCCCGTTGCTCTCCGAGACACCATCGGACCGCGTCGACGACGTTGGACTTTCCACAGCCATTCGGACCCACCACGCCGGAAATACCCGACGAAAAGTGGAAGACAGTGCGGTCGGGAAACGACTTGAAGCCGTGTAGCTCCAGCTTGCGAATATGCATGGCGGGCTCAACAAGACGGTCGACAGGCAAGCGACCGGATGGGGCGGGACCGAGCCGATCGAGGTGGAAGACCGGTTTCTCGGGGATGAAGAGACAAGCGCCGAAACGGAGAGAGACTCCAGCTTGTCTGCGGGGGGGGGCGATCGTACCACGATGCCGGTCCTTTGGGGAGATCAGATGTGGAGAACAGCCGCTGTTCATCCGTCAGTGAAACCCCGTCGATATTCGTCCTGAAGTCGCAAATACTCGGCGTGTCCATGCCGAATGAGGCGATCGATCTCCTCATCGGAGATGGTGCGGCGCACCTTGCCGGGCACACCGACCACCATCGAGCGGTCGGGGACGCGCATGCGCACTGGGACCAATGCGGCGGCCCCGACCACGCAAAACTGCCCGACTTCCGCCAAGTCCATCACGACACTTCCCATCCCAATGAGGCAGTCATCGGCGATGGTGCATCCATGGAGAACCACGCGATGTCCACAAGTGACCCGTGCACCCACCCGCGTGACGCTCAGACCTCGGGTCGCGTGAATGATGGTGCCGTCTTGGATGCTGGTCTCTGCACCGATCTCAATGCTGCCCTGATCTCCCCGAAGCACACATCCTGGCCAGATCGATGCACGCGGCCCGATGGTGACATCGCCGATGATTACGGCATCGGGGTGGACGAAAGCCTCCGGATGGATGCGCGGATGCAGGTCCTTGTAGGGCTGAATGTTGGACGGCATGACTTCTCCTGAAATGCAGCGGCCCTCGCCGCGTATGGCGGCGGTCTGGAGGTGGCATGTCTTCCGAAACCACTGCCCTTGCGCCACGACGCGACGTCGCCTTGTCTTACGTGCTCTGGTTCGGCGGCTTTTTTTTGCTCTGCGGTCTGCACCGGTTTTACATGGGCCGGTGGGTCTCTGGACTCCTCTGGCTCACCACCTTCGGTCTCTGCGGAATCGGCCAGCTGATCGACTTGTTGGTGCTGCCTCGAATGATCGAAGACGCCAACCGGGGAGCTGGCTGGTAGCGACTTCACTCGGTTGGAATGCGCATCCAAAGGTTCAGGTGCCCGACCGGCGTGGGCGTGCTCGCCGCTCGGTAATGCTTCGAGAATGTGGGACCGAACTCGGGCGGGTCGGCCAGCTGCACTGGCGTATCGGTCACGAGACCGCGCTCCGGGAGAATAAAGTCGGGGGCTCGAGTCAACACATAGGCGTAGTCGTGTCTCTCGTGACCGGCGATTCCCTTGCCAAGGTCATCGACCGGCGCGCGGGCAATGTGGGCATCGTTGAGCCCCCACATGTCGATGGTCTCGAGGCCGGCGTAGTATGGAAGGATGCCGGCGGCATGCACCGCCAATACCGTGTCGGGGGGGAGAGTCTCTGCAAGGAAGGTTCCGATGGCCCTACGCCGGTCGAGATCCTCGGCGAACCGCTCTGCAAAATCTTTCATCTCCAGCTGGCCGGGCACTGACCAGACGACCGCGGCCCCGGCCAAGGCAGCCGACACGACCCCGATGCGTGCGGCGAACAGACGGTTCAAGCCGGCCTGAACCAGACAGGCGATGGCCGGCAGCCATGGAATCAGGAAGCGCCCTGTGCCCTTGAAGTCGCCACCGACCGCCAGAATGTAGACGAAGAAGAAGCCCACCAAAACGCACATCTCGAAGCCGCGTCGACCGTCTGGCAGCTTCCGATCACGGGTGGTGGCCACCACCACAGCGAGCAAGCCGAGCGCGAGCGGAAGCGCAGACCAGGCACCAGATCCCAAGTACGCCAGTCCCCGGAACACAGCCGAGCCCAGCAGGGTGTCCTCTCCGCCACCCACCTTGGCATGGAACGTGTTCGGTACCAGCCCTCCATAGGTGATCCAACGAAACGCGAGATGGGGCACAGTGAGGCCCGTAAAGATTGCGCCGGTCTGGATCTTGGAGCCACGCAAGAGCCAGAGCAGCCCAAACACCGCGTAGCCCTCGGGCCGAGTCAACGCGGCGAGCCCCGCAAAGACCGGCCACGCGCGCCCTCCCACCAAAGCCATGGTCACAAGCCATGCGTAGAAGCAGGTCTCGAGCCCTTGGACACCCTCAAGGGCGAGGCCCGGAAACGAAGCCACGAGGACCGGCGCGAGCCACTTGCGGTCGCCCAGGCGCCATGTGGCGTACAGCATGGCTACCGTGCAGGCCATGCCGAGCAGAGCACCGACAGGTCCAGGGTCGAGGCCCATCGCCTCGACGGGTACGAACAAAGCGGTCCACAAAAAGTTCGTGTAGCCCTCGACAGGCTCGCCAGCGTTGTAGACCAAGCCGTCGCCCAACGCTGCATTCCGGGCATATCGGAAGGAAATGTAGGCGTCGTCTTGCAGACAGAGTCCGAACCAGGCTTGGATGCCCACGATTCCGATACAGACCATCCCAAGGATGCCCAGCGACCGGCGATGGTCGGTCTGCGACGGTTCGCTCATCCGATGAGTACCCCGGCAATCGTGCCGGTCATGAAGGCCGCGATCGAGCCTGCGACCATCGCGCGAAGGGCCAAGTCGGCAAGATCGCCCATTCGGTCCGGTGCGATACCGCCGATGCCGCCCAGCTGGATGCCGATGCTCGCAAAATTCGCGAATCCGCAAAGCGCGTAGCTGGCGATGATCGACGAGCGCTCGGAGATGACCGGCTCCGATGCTGCCACCATCCCGCCCAGGTTGATGTACGCCACAAATTCGGTCAGTACGATCTTCTGGCCGAGCAATGTGCCCACGGCTCCGGCTTCGTCCCAAGGCACTCCCATGATGAAGGCGATGGGCGCGAACAACCAGCCCAGGATCATACTGAGCGACAGTGGCTGATCACCGGGAAAGGGCAGCGCGGCAAGCCCAAAGTCGACCATCGCGATGAGGCCGACAAATGCGATCAGCATCCCGGCCACGTTCAGGGCAAGCTTTGTTCCTTCCGCGGCGCCATTGGCTGCGGCCTCCAAGAGATTGCGTGCCGTCTGCGGAATATGCATGTCTAGCTGGCCCGATGTGGCGGGCGTGCCATCTGCGTACGCAAGCTGGGTGCCCTCAAACCCTGGGTGGAGCCCCATCAGGCGACCATGTATTCCCATTGTGTACGTGG
>CAJWOS010000558.1 GCA_913044235.1 uncultured Pseudomonadota bacterium | reverse complement strand
CGTCTTTATCGGATGAACCACAGCCCACGATGTTCAGGACAGCAGCTGTGATGCGTGCTCGGCAAATGTGGATCACAATTATCCATTAGTAATAATTATTAGTATAAATACTTCATTAATAGTCCAGGTCCTAACAAGTCGATGTGCTGGAAGCCAGCGGATCCATCTCCATGCCCGTTCTTCGACCGATCGCCCTGGGACCGCTGCATCGAGGGCTGCGTCTCTCCTGGAGTGGCGTGTACGGGAGCCCCACCACGCCCCCTGGCCGGATGCTCGATGCCACCAGTGACCGTCTGCTTGCAGCAACGTTGCAGCACGCAAACAACGATGGAGGTTGCTACACACGGTTTTTCACCAACCATCGGATGCCCGCATGCACTTGAGTCGATTTGTCCTTGCCACCAAGCTCGATGTTCTCCAGCAGCTCCTCGAGGGCGACCCGAAGGCCATCGTCGGAGTCGCTGTGGCCATCCCCGTCGCGGTGCTCTTGATCTGGCTGGCCAGCAAGGGCCGACGAACGCTCAACGCGCGCCGTGGCCGAGCCCTACATGAGGAGCTGGAAGGCAGTCAGTACACGGAGCACACCGCGGGCGTACTGATCTTCGAGCTTCGCCACACCCATGCAGACATCCAGACCACCATCTGTGGGCACCAGACCGGCCGCAAGGTGGAGCACACGAGCTTCACGCTGCCGCTGCCGTCAGGCTGGAATGTAGAGGCCTTGCACGAGCGCCTTCACAGTGCACAGCCGGCGATGGGATCCTTTTCGGTGGAAGCTG
This sequence comes from uncultured Pseudomonadota bacterium, assembly GCA_913044235.1. Lineage (GTDB taxonomy): Bacteria > Myxococcota_A > UBA796 > UBA796 > UBA2385 > CAJWOS01. The sequence goes on along the minus strand of CAJWOS010000558.1, from coordinate 4,004 downwards.
TCGACGGCGCCGCACGCTTCCAGTGCGAGGGCATCGGAATGCCGGCAGCCTTCTTCGAGGAGGTCATGGCCCTGACGGCGGCGCTCGGCGAATCGTCTGTGGGGTGAGGCGCCAAAAGACGCGACCGAAACCGGTCGTGTCCAGCGGCCGTCCCCTCCGGGGCGCCCGGACCCGTGCGGCTGGTGTCCCAGAGGGGCCGGTGCTGTGAGCGGTGCGACATCTGGATAGATGGAGTGAGGGAGCTTGATTCCGCGCACTCGCCCGGTGTAGTCATGGCACAAGGGAACTCGGAAGACCGGACGGCCGATGCCACCGCACCCGACCTCCCTCGCCAACCCCGCATCAGAACCGCAGGTCCACGCCCATCGTGTCGAAGAACAACAGGGTCAGACGCCGGCTCTCCGAGTCCTGCGGCACGATGGCCAGACGCATCACGGCCCGCTGGAGGGTCTCTTCCTGGAGGTCTTCGGGAAAGGCGGCCCACATCTCGGTCGCCACCTCAGGGTGGCCGTGCTCGATGTAGACCGCCATGTGGAGCTCGCACTCCTTGTAGCGGGAGGCGAGGTCGCAGATTTCGTCGGGGAGGTCGGAGAGACTCACACAGATGGGAGCATGAAACTTGGACATGGGACGCTCCTTGAGGGAGATGAGAACTGCACACTGCGCAGCGCGGCTTCCAGACGCGGCCCGGAAGTCTCCGCGGACAGCGAATGAGTTGCTCTTTCGGTCGAGACCCGAGGACTGGAAAAAATCTCCACCAAAGCGAGGACGATCTGGACGTTGGTGTGGCCTCCTGCGACGCCTCGTGTGCATGGATCGCTGGTTCGTTCTGCGCGGGATCCGCCGTGGGGGCTGGGGTGGAGCAGGTTTCCTGAAGCGGGATTCGCCACAGGTGGGGATGGCACGGTTTTACGCCTGTAGCAGGGTGATCTCATGGCCTCGGAGAGCTGCGGAAAGGCGACGGATCGTCGAAGAGCCCCCGCTTCGCTGGATCCGGCAACGTGCAAAATCGGTTGACGTTTCCGATTCCTGACAGTAGATCAATACGGTACTTACCTAATGAGGCATAACCCTTAGACTTAGTACCAAGGTCCGCGGCATGACGTCAGCCGGCCCCTCTGTAACCATGTGAATATCTGGAGTATATCGTGTCCATTATGAGTGTCCGAACCAACGTCGCATCGATGATGGCCGCCGGACAGCTGAGCAGCACCAACAATGGTCTCGCCAGCAGTCTCGGCAAAATTTCCAGCGGGATCCGCATCAACTCCGCGTCTGAAGACGCCGCCGGCCTCGGTGTGGCCAACAACCTGGAAAACCAGGTGATCAGCACCCGCCAGGCGATGCGGAACACCAACGACGGCATCAGCATCATCCAGACTGCCGAGTCCGCCACCAACGAGGTCACCGACATTCTCCAGCGCATGCGCGAGCTTGCGGTCCAGAGCGCCTCGGAAACTCTTGCCGATTCCGAGCGGTCCTTCATCACGGACGAGTTCACCCAGCTTCGTTCCGAAGTTCAGCGGATTGCTGAAGTCACTGAGTTCAACGGGATCTCTCTCACGAACGGTACCACCAGTACCCTCGCAGTTCAGGTTGGCATCCAGAACAACACCACGAGCCGCATCGCCATCAACCTGGGCAACCTCACCACAGGTACCACGGCGCTGAACATCACGGCTCTCGACCTTGGCTCCGCGTCCGGTGCCCAGAGCGCGATCAACACGCTCGACACTGCACTCACCTCGGTCAACAGCTTCCGTTCGGCATTCGGTGCGGTTCAGAACCGCCTCGACAGCGCACTGAACAACAGCCAGATCTACACTGAGGCACTTTCCTCCGCCCAGTCGCAGATCATGGACACGGACTTCGCCACCGAGACCTCGAACCTCACCAAGCTGCAGATCATGCAGCAGGCTGGCGTTGCGTCTCTCGCGCAGGCGAAGAACATCAACCAGTCGGTCATCTCCCTCCTGGGCTGATTCTGAACCTCAGTTCGATGGCGCCGCGGCCGGCACTTGGTCGCGGCGCTTTGGATTTTTGAGAGGCAACCGCAGCTCGGGACTGGTGGCATTCGATCGAGGAGCTCTTCATCCCCCGCGCGGATGGACAGGCGATCCCGTGAATGTGGTTCCTGATGACGCCATTCCTGGCGGCTTCGCCCCTGTGCTCGACCGCGAGCCCATACGAGCAGAGCGCAGCCTCGTCCCACCGCTGTCGGGGTGGGCTGGGGCGGGTTCACTCAAGAGGGGAGTACGACAAACGCCGAAGGGTGCATCGCCAGAGGCCTGGAGGACGGTGCTTGCTGGTGGGGAAGGACAGATCGTGGCTGCGCGGCTAGCTCGTATCGGTCGCGTTCAAAAGCGACCGATGTGGACGCCCCCCTCTGTGACACGGTGAGGTCCGCAACCCCTACCGCCGCGCGGAATGGAGATTCGACGACTGGATCCACGCTCCTTGAGTCCTGCATCGGCGTTCGAGCCTTGGCATGCGAGCATGCCTCGAAATCCGGCTTGGTCGATGGCGATATCAGTGGGGTTTCATATCGGTGCGGACGGCTGGCGGTAGCAGAGGCGCAACAGTACCTATCTCGTGTCGAACATTTGTTTGGCACTACCAGGAGTCTTCTCTGATGTCCCGAGCCTACTTCCTTCTCCCTTGCTTGCTCGGTTCCTTTGCCTGCGGAGGAGACACCCTGCTGAGCACCAAGTTCGACGAGCGGGCCGACACCGGCGGCGATGCCTGTGAAGCAGTGCCTTGGTTCCAGGACGTGGATGCTGATGGATATGGGGCGGGCGAAGCAGTGATCGCCTGTGCGCCTCCCTCTGACCGCTACACCCACATCGATGGCGACTGTGACGACAGCGATGCTGCGGTGTCGCCCATGGCGCCCGAGGTCTGCAACGAGCTCGATGACAACTGCAACGGCGCAGTAGACGAGTCGGGTGGTGCGGACACCTGGTACTTCGATCGGGATGGCGATGGACATGGTGATCCCGATGCCCCCACCTCGGCCTGTACGCAGCCATCGGGCACAGTGGCCAGCAGCGATGACTGCGACGACACCAACGCGGCTGTGAGTCCCGTCGGCATCGAGCTGTGCAACGGCATCGACGACAACTGCAACGGCGAGATCGATGACAACCCCACGGATCCATCGATCTGGTACGCCGACGGCGATGGCGACGGCTACGGAGACCCGAACGTCAGTGTAGAGGCTTGCCCGCCCGGAGATGGCTGGGTGGCCAACAGCGACGACTGCAACGACCTCGACGGCACGAAGTGGGATGACTGTGCCTCGGACTCGTCGGGCGGCTGCGACGGCACAGTCTACCAGTGGTCGGACAGTTCTCCCACCCAGCCCGAGCTGCACATCGTGAGTGTGTATGAAGCCGATGGTGGCCATGGTGACCCTCCGGGCAACATCACAGTCGACATCGACCGTCCCGGCAACGTCGTGCTGGTCCTGTCGAGCTACGAGCCCGTCGACTGGACCGTACGGGAGCAGGCTGGAACGACCATCGATGAGGTCATCCTCAATGGCTACCACACGCAGACACTCGTGAGTGGTGCCGCGAGTGCGACGGTACTGGACCGCAGCTACGAGAGCAGCGGCCGCTACTGGGCCGCTTGTGGATACGCCTGGCCATCGTCCTCGGGCGGCTGCGACACCCTTGGACTCGTGGCGGCGGCGGAGGCCCACTCCGGCCTCGATCTGGCCGGCTTCGTGGGTTGCTACCACGGCACCAGCTTCTCCGTGAACTGAGCGCGTCAGCCGGAAGCAGCGCTCCAATCCACCTCCCCGCATCCTCCGAAGACCGCCGCAGCTCACGCACAACGACGGAAGCGGGAACAGCGCCCCCAAGAACCTGTCCCCGCTTCACCCCTTGCGGAACGCCAGGTGTCACAGGCGCCGACGCCTTGGGCGAACCAGGTGCATACCCGCTGTGGAGCAGCATGGGGTGCTTGCGTCTCGGTCGCGGCTTCAGGATCTGGCTCAACCG
>CAJWOS010000557.1 GCA_913044235.1 uncultured Pseudomonadota bacterium | reverse complement strand
CGCCGCGCCGCGGCGCGGCGCGGACGTCAGACGCGGGCGGCGCGCGGGCTGCAGGCGCTCGCGCGCACCATCGGGCCCATCGTCTTCGGCGCCATGTACGAGGAGCGGCAGCGCATGCCGTTCCTGCTCGGAGCTCTTCGCTTGCAGCTGGGTATCAGCCCATGACCAGACCGGACCCGACAGAACATAGCGAGTTCGATCATCGTCGCTGCGACTGGCCCGCAACAGGTTGTGTCGGGTGAGCTCCTCAAGCGAATTCACCACTGCGGACTCTCCACCGGGAAGCTGCAGGACTCGCTCGGCCGCAGTCCGATCCATCCCCGAGCGAAACACGCTGGCCTGCATCAGCGCCATCCGTGCGGTAGTTGTGAGGCTGTCCCAACTAATGGCCATCGCAGCGTCGAGACCGCCCGTGTGCGCTTCGTCGGAGCGCAATAGGTCCAGTCGCCGGTCCAGTCGTGCGCGAAGCTCGTCGAGTCGAAAGGAAACCAGTCGGGCAGCCGCAAGCTCGAGCGCCAGAGGGATGCCATCGAGCCGCTCGACCACGCCCACGAGACTGTCACGGTCGAGCGCTGCCAGGTCCAGGTCCGGGTCGGCACGAAGCGCATGCCGGATGAGAAGATCGACCGCCGCGAGGCGCTCGAGCCGTGGCACCCGCACCTCGAGCGCCGCGTCACTGTCGGGCGGCATGCGTCCGGTGCACACCACCTGCAAGGCCGGACAACTCTGTAGCCACCGCTTGGTTGCGGTAACCACTGGTTCCCCGCACTGATCAATGTTGTCGAGCAACAGGAGGATCGGGAGGGTGCCCACCAGTTCCAATACGGACTGCCCACGTTGTGAGGTTGTGAGACAGTCTTCCAGAGCCCGCTCGACGCTCTGCCTCACGCTGGCCTCATCAGAGATATTTTGAAGGTTTGCATAGACCGGAGTGGTCTCGCTCTCCAGCAGGCGCAGGCCGTGTTCCACCATCAACGAGGACTTGCCCACCCCTGGCTCACCGTGAAGGACAACGAATCGCTCGGCTCGGGTGTGCAGACGCGACAGTGTGGCCAGAAGCGCGGTCCGTCCAATCAGGGAGCCACGCCGCGCACGCTCGAGATACAGAGGCGCTCTACGGTGCGTCTCGAGCTTCACGCGCAAGCCTTCTTCTCGGTCGGATGGCAGGGCGTCGAGATGAAAAATCACGCGACTCCACGCACGCCGAGCCCCATCGATGGCCCCGCGCTCGCGTTCCTTCAACGCCGTGTTTGCGTAGTGCCACGCCAACAACTCGTGTGCGCTGCTCAAGCTCGGACTGTGCGCCAGCGATGCCTCAAGCGCCTGTGTGCGCTGCTCCTCCAGTCGATGCGCAGCCGCAAAGGCCGCCTTCGACGCCAGCCACTGGTTCCAGCCATCCGATCGGGCCGACCCATCCTGTTCGATGAGCCTGCTCGCGTCCTGCCAAAGGGCAACGGCACGCTCGCGCTCGGCCCGACTCGAGTACCCGAGTCCCCGCGCTCGGACGACCTCCTGGTGCCCGCGCTCGTCGCGCTCTGCCGAGTCAAGCCACTCTTTCAACGCGTCGGCCATCGCGCTGGCACTGGATAGGCGCTGGTCGGGGTCGCGACGCATGGCCACTTCACACAACCGCACCAGCTCTTCGGGGCACAGCATGGAAGACGACGCTCCGACGAGGATTGGCGCAGGCCCCTCGCTGTTTCGGACCCGCTCCAAGACCGCCTTGCTCGTGCCGCCTTGGTACGGCGGAGCCCCGACAAGAATGTGGTACAGCGTGGCGCCAAGCGCGTATATGTCGGTGCCGGGTGCAATCGACGTCCCATCACCGCGCGCCTGCTCCGGAGACATGTACGAGGGCGTACCCACCACCATCATGGACTTCGAGCTCGCATTCGAGGCCGCCGACACGTGGACAGCCAGGCCCCAGTCCAGGAGGAGCACCTCACCAAACGCACCGAGCATGATGTTTGCCGGCTTGATGTCGCGATGCACAACCCCCTGGCCGTGTGCATACGCGACGGTACTGCACACCGCCTCAAACGACCGAATCAGCTGTCGGAGCAGCAGGGCAAAACGGGTGGGCTCCGACTCGGCCTCGTGAAGCGTGCGAATGGCATCTGCGAGGCGCTCTCCTTGCACCTCCTTCATGGTGTACCAGGGGCGCCCATCCGGTAGCTCGCCATGATCGTAGATCGGCGGTACGCCAGGATGCTGCAGCCGGGCCTCGATGCGAGCCTCTCGCAAGAAAAGCCTCGACTCCATCGGGGTCGCGTCACGACCGGCTCGCAGGATCTTCATGGCGAGAACGCGATCGAAGTGCCGATCACGAACCCGACGCACATCACCCACGCCGCCCTGCCCCAGGAGGCCGAGGTCTTCGTACCGAGGATCCATGAACGTGGAGCCGCCGTCGGCCTCCGAGAAAACAGCGGCAGAGGGCGCCTTTTCTTCGGACCTGGCTGGCACTTCGAAAGCAGGGGGAGACGCTGCGGGCTCCGTACTCAGGCCCGCATCATGGGTCATCTCCGTACAGAACGTAGCGGATGCACGGACTTGGTCGACCGCATCCAGGATCATGGCGGCTCGGGCTGGCGGCACTTGCAGAAAGCGCGCCAGCTCGGAGATTGTCCGGCTGGAAGTAGACATGATGGGCTGCTCGGCACAGAAAGGCTCGGTCCGCGATGCCTTAATTCGATTCGATCGCAGGTCTCGAACCCGTCGCCCCATTCGCATTGCAGACGCTCTCGCTCCACAATCCAACCCCGCAACTCGCCGCTGTTCGAGGCAGCACCACCATGCTATTCCGCCACTCCCATGTCACGGAGGCACCCTTGGCCCGAACACTTGCAGAGATCGTCCAGTCAAACCACCTCACTCAAGACGAGCTCGACGCTTTGGTCCGGCGCTTCGACGAAAATGGGGACGGTCAACTTGAGGGTGACGAGGTGCGGAAATTTGCTCAAGCAGTGGCTCCTCTGGTGGGAAGCACCATGGACGACCTCGTGACCATCCTCGACTTCTACCAGAGCGACGACGACCCGGCTCTCTCACCGGACGAGATCCGAGACTTCCTCGAGATCCAGATCTGAGGCCACCGTCCGAAGCAGCCGCCGCTCGCGTCTGCCGACGAGAACCCACAGGATCCCCGACCGGGAGGCTCTCTGCGCGCCGCGACCGGTCGCAGCCCTATTGGTCGTCTGGCGTGGGGGGGGCCGCTGTTGACTTCGCCTCGGATGCTTCCGCTTTCGGGGTGCTCGAGGTGGCCTTGGCGGCAGCCGGAGCCGGAGCCCCTTTCGCACCCTTCCGGGCTGCTGCTCTCTGCTGCGCGGCAAAGTCAGCCTTTTCCGCCGTCTCTTGTTCGGTCTGGACCCCATCGATCACACCCAGGACCGTCAACACCAGCTCCCGCTCCGCCGCATCTCCCCCGCCACGTGCCAGCCGACGCAGCCCTCGGTCCACCACAACGAGCCGATCGACCGTCTGATCGATGAGTTCTGCAGGCGTGGGACCGTCCAGATCGGAGCGCTCGTGCAACGCCTCCTCGAAGACTCGGTCCAGCCGATCCACGAGCGCATCTGCAGCCGCTTCCAGACTTTCCTGCTCCGCAAGGTCTTCAGGCCGCTCGGACTTGAGCATCGTACTGACCGCCGCGCCCGCCATCACCAGTGTGGCTTCACCCAGGACAGGCTTCAGCTCGGCCTCAAGAACCTGGCGGTAGGTGGGCACAGAGTCCACCACTGCGGTCGACACCGTGCGCGCAATGTCCGGCGCACTGTCCACGAGGAGATCCCGCAGCTGGGCTTCCACCTCCGGCGCGGCTTCAATGGCAGCCCCTGTTGCAAACAGCGCCAGCTCCTCTGGCTCAAAGAACGGCGCCACCTGACCATGGAGAAATGCGAGATACCCGGCCACCAAGACAACCGCCGTGCCACCAAGCACCATCGAGCGCTTGTTGGTGGCCTGTTCCTGAGCGAGATCTTCAGCAAGCGACTCGAGAAGAAGCTCTTGATCACTGTCGTTCATGGGTTCAGCCTCCCACGCGAGCGTTCATGATTTCACTCAGTATGACGAGCGCCTCGTCGACTTCTGGAGGCTTGCCATCCGGACCGCGCTGAGAGCGCTCTTGTGCCTGCAGGACCTGAATGGTCTGGTTGATCGACTCCAGCAACGCCACATGCCGTCCAAAGGTGGTGTCTAGCCGATCATGAGCCCAGTTTCGGAAGCGCGCATCCACCTTTGCGACAAGCATGTCGAAGGTCTCGTCGTCAATCGCGAACTCAGGGTACTTTGCTTTCAGCGCCTCCTCGTTGGCATTCATCGCCGACCGGAACTCCCGCTCGAGGCTCTGGTCGATGTGCTTGCCCATGTTGATCTGGAAGACGGCGGCCTCTTCGGTGAGGGCTTCGGAGACCCGAGGAAGCAGGGCCTCTGCCTCATCCTGAAGCGCTGTGGTGATGGCCGGCACGGCATCTGCACCCACCTCTTGGAGACTGCTCGCGTACAGGGGCACGATGGTGTCTTGACCATGGCGACGCAACGCCATCATCGTTCCATCGGCATCAAAGTTGTTGGCCTTGCTGTACAGGCTGCCAAAGAAAACGAGCACGCTCAGCAACAGACCGCCCGTGGTGGCGAGGCGGATGGTGTTGCCTCGGGCGCGTTCTTTCCGGATGCGACCCACAAGGTCGAGCGCGTCTTCGGGATCAGACATGGAACACCTGGGAGGAAGGGACCCCAAGTGTGCCACATCCGAGTCACACAGATCCACCCTGTGCCCAGGGCGTTTGAGACAT
>CAJWOS010000556.1 GCA_913044235.1 uncultured Pseudomonadota bacterium | reverse complement strand
GCAGACAGCCTCCATTTGAGCACGCCATAGATGAGCACGAGTGTGAGAAAGGGTGAGACCGACCATGGCGCATGCGCTTCGAGCAGGTTGATGAAGACCATCGTGGGTTGCCCAGCACTGTGCCGCAGCGCTTGGTCGAGTGAAGCTTCCACCGCTGGACAGTTGGACAGCACCTCCACATGGTCGAAGCCCCTGGTGAGGCCCAGCTCGGCGGAAAGCCACTGGTTCTGGGAAAGCGCGGTCGTTTGGTACCCCGCACGTCCAAGATGCTCCGCAAGGGTGGGCACGTCGTCGCGCAACGGCCAGACCTGGGCCACCCGTCTTCCATCGGTGACCGAGGCGTTCGATCGGGTTCGCGCGCCGTGTTCCCACGGAGGAAGCCCGGTGAACAGCGAACCGTGTGATGGCCAAGTCCAAGATGCCGGTGCAGTCACATCGGTAAACGTGACTCCCGCCGCTGCGATGGCCGAGACCTGCGGCGTGACAGCCTCTCGATCGCCGGCGCCTGAGACCGCATCCGCACGTGTGGTGTCGAGAACCACCAACAGAATATCGGGCGGTGCCGCCGGTGCCGCCGGTGCCGCCGGTGCGGGCGGCTCAACTCCACACCCCGGAAGGGCCACCGACACGGCCAGCGCGATGCCCCGTCGGGCCGGGTCCGCAGTCCGCCAGCTCACACAGCCGTCCCGAGCAGCGCTGAGACTGCCTGCACGGCAGGCTGGTCCATTGGCTGGTCGAGCCAAGCCCGACCACTGCCGGGCCCATCCACCGCCGCATCATACCGTTCCAAAATCGCTGCGACCTGGTCGCTCCAGGAGGCTCCTGGACTTCCCTCGGGGAGGCTCCGACGCTCAGGCCACCGGCCACCGCGTGTGGTGTAGACCTCCAGCTCCACGGGAATGTGCAGCTGCCAGCTGGCCACGTCGACCGAGGCCAGGTCCGCACTGCGCCCACGCTGCGCCCAAAGCCGCTGCAGCAGCCCCATCCAGACTGCGATCTGCTTTCGCTCAGGCCGCCCCGCCTTCCTGGTGCCGGCCAAAGTACGAGACAGGACGGTCCGCGCGTCTCTCCAACCAAAATCTCCCACGAGGGGCCCGAGAACGGCCAACTGAGCAGAGAGGGAGCGAGCGCTGAGATCTCGGTCCACCACCCACTCGACTCGGTCTGCCACGTGACCAATCGCATCGGCGTGCTTGGCCAAGACCGTTGGCCTCAAGTCGGCCGCGCTGAGCGAGTGCTGCGCCACGAGGAGACCGATCAGGTTGGGCAGGGACCAGGGCATGGAGCTGGGTTCCAGCGCACCTCGCACACCGAGTCCGGCGGCCGCCGCTGGTACACGCACCACAATCCGCTCCACCTGGTCCACCCGAAGGCGCTTTCCAGCGGCTTTGACGTGGCGCTTGAGCACCTCAGCAACCGACTCCACAGCGGTCTGGCCCGAAGGCGCCGACACCCGCATCCGACTGGTGATGGTGTCGGTCATCCATGAGGTCCCGAAGCCCTCCAGCGCCCCCCGCAGTGGGTGCCACGACCACTCTGCCAGCTGGGCATCGAACCGAGCGGGGTCGCCCGCTTCGCCCACCGATGCCACCCCCCGGCGTGCCGCACGAGCATCCGGGCCGTCGAGCGGCAACGGGGTGGGTCGGTCGGAGACCGGTTGTCCTCCATCCCCAAGCGCTGCCGCGACACTCTGCGTGAGCGCATCCACCGACATGCCCCGCAACAAGCCCACCACCAGCGCGGTCGATGCGGCCGTGGCCGGCGCGCACCCCCACTCGGGTGCGCCCAGAAGCGTAGCGAGACCAATCCGACCAGAGAGCTCGTTGCCAGCGACTGTCGCGGCGAGAACCTGCGAATGGGAGTGGGAGGATGTGGCGCTTGCCCACGCTGCCGCCGCGTTGGCCGTACACGACCGTCCGCGTAACAAGTGGTCATCGACCTCCAGCCAAGCCCCCACACCGGTGTGCCATGCCACTGCACCCGCGGGGTCTGTTGGGGTTCCGCCCAACCGGAACGACTCGCCCATCGGCTCCGTGGGCGCCTCCAGTTCATGGCTCGCCACCACAGAACGCACCACGCCCGCGGCACTCAGGTGTTGGAGCGCCGCCCGCTCCATCACCGCAGTCGGAATGCCAGCAGGCTGGCTATAGAGGTCGACCGAAGCCTGCACGAGGCGTTCGAGCGTAGTTGGCGAACCCAAGCGGACCTCCGAGACCGAGAACGAGACGACGTGCAGTATCGCAATTGTCGAGCCGGAGTGTGGCACGGCAGCAATTCGATTTGCGCGCAGCCCCCCTCCAACCGGTCAAGCTGTGCCTACCGTAGAGTCCGAACTTCGGCTCGACTACAGCGACAGTCGCGTCTGGAGCCCCACGGCCCACAAGCGTCCACCGATGTCGAAGCCACTCGCAGAAAACGGTGTGCCAGCCGTGTTCGGATCGGGCGCACGGGGCAACCTCCCCTCCGCGAGCCGATGCAGCTGGCCGTAGACGTCCCACGAAAGAGGCCCGGACAACACGCCGAACGGCTCTCCGTGCTGGACCGAGAATCCCCCCGCAAACATGATGCGGTCGCTGTCGAGCAAGGCCGACGACGCACCCTGTGCCACAAGCGGAGTGGGTTCGAACACGAACCCGGCGCGAAGGTCAATCATCAGTGCGCCCCAGTCATTCGACAGAGGCATGTCGAGCACCCGTAAGTCCCCACCGAAGCGAACGTTCCAGGTGTTTTCCAACACCACATCGTACGGGTTGCCATCTTGCAGGGCGCCATCGGTGATCGACACCAACGGCGTGTCGAGTCCTCCACCGACCACCTCTGCGATGCTCACCTGCAGCTCACTCCAGCCGTAGCGGTACACATCTACGTTGACCGCCCATGTCTCGGCCTCCCATGCTCCTGCGAATGCCAGACGCGAGGGCACATAGTGATCGAAGAAGTCCATGCGTATCGGCGCCAAGACGGGGATGATGATGGGGTCACTCAGGGTGCCGGCATCTTCAACCCGCACATTCGCCTGCAGGTCCACATCGACATCCACCGGCAGCCCGGAGGTGCCACGCCAGCTCCCAGCCAACACCAGCCCATCCAGCGGTTCCACGAGCTCACCGGCATCCCACATCACCCCCACAATCGGGGCAAGAGAAGGCACCAGATCGAGACTCATACGATGCGCATCGAGCGTGAGCGGACCGACCAGGTCGCCCACCGAGCCATCCTCCTCGGTCGCCGTACGGACCGGAGCATCGAGCGTGACTGCAATCTCGTACCGTGCCCGAGCGAGCATCTCGACCGATCCACCGGCGTGAAGCCCTGGGAGCTGCTCCCATCCGAACCCCGCAGCCAGCTCGAAGCGATGCGTGCGATTTTCGTACATCAAGTACGTGGGAAGCGCCGGCTCGAAGGTGCGGATGCGCATCAGCTCGTTGACCGGCACAAACCCGCCAATCCCCACCCCGAGTCTCCGGCCGATAGGACGCCCCACGCTGATCATGACGCCGTCGGAGTTCCCGTAGTCGGTGCTTGGCTGCAGCGGTTGGTCGGCATCATCGAGCCACCCGTCGCGGTTGGTGTCCCAGCGAACCTCGGACAGCTCAGGAAAAGCCATGCGCAGTACGTTGTAGCTCAACGTGAGATCCGCATGCTCCATCCGCGAAAGTCCGGCGGGATTGCTGAATACGCCGGTGCTGTCCTGTACGCGCGCAAAACCGCCGCCGCCGCGCCCCATCGAGCGCGCTCCAAACCCATACAGATCCACTGCTCCAGCGTGCGCGCCGGAAGACATCCCGGCCACGAGCGCCAGCAATGCTGCGCTTGCCATTTCCAGCTCCCGACCTTCCCGTCGCGGTCGCTGAAACCGCGAACATCGCGGCCCAGGGAGGCCGCACTGCTTCGCTCAGGCGTAGCCGATCTGGGGTGAGGGGGTGAGCGCCAGGTGACGCATCGCCTTGATGACGTCGTCGGCCGGCTGGTCATGGAGCGCCTCGCGCAGACAGGCCGTCCGCCCCGACAAGTACGCAGTGGCCATCCCCGAGCCCTTGAATCCACCACGCTCCCCATCGGTCAGCTCGTAGCCGTGGGTCAGGAACTTGTCGGTGAGATTGCCCCACTCGGCGCGCGGGAACCGGCGCGGGTCGAAGTAGTAAAACTTCTCGATCGGGCACTCAGGGTGTGTGGCCACACCAACCGTCTCGGGCAAGTCGGCTGGATACGCACGGTCACCCTTGGGATGAGCTGCTGCCAGCACAATGCTCCCGGAGTCGACCGCAAGCCCGCAGCAGTCCCGCAGCAACAGCGCCTTGCCCATGTTGGGGGTTCCGAGCGACAGGTTGATGACTTCAACACCATGTCGGAAGGCCGTCTCGATACCTGCTGCCATCAGATCGGCAGACGTGCGCAGTCGCTCGTCCATGATCTTGATCGCCACGATGCGAACCTCAGGCGCAATCGCCACAATCGCCGCAGCGATGTCGGTCCCGTGGCCGTTGTCGTCATGAAAGTCGCCGCTGATTCCTGCGTGGCCAGTGGCCGACAGGGTGATGGCCCAACCTTCGACAGTGACCCCTTTCAGCCTCGGGTCATTGACGTTCACGCCGCTGTCAATCACCGCCACGGTGACGCCCTTGCCTGTGTACTCTGTGCCACGAAACCGCATCTGCGCGCCATCCTTACACGTTGCGCGAGGATGGTAGGCAAGCGCTGAAGACCTTCAACGCCACCGTTGCTGGATTTCCAGCCCAGTGCCCCGCGCGCGGGTTGCGCATTGTAGGCGACTTGAGCGGATCGGTCCAACCAGAGAGCCCCC
>CAJWOS010000555.1 GCA_913044235.1 uncultured Pseudomonadota bacterium | reverse complement strand
TTCGCTGCGGTACCACCGATACCAACGCACCTGGGAGGAATGGTCATCGGGCTTGTGTGCGGGGCCATCCGCCACCATTGAAGTGCTTTCAATCGAGCCACTCCGGGAGTCACTCCGACCCACGGTGACCGCCTTGCTCGACTCCACCGATGGAGAAGCACCGCCTCCCGTGAAACCAGTCGGTGCGTGGTGTGCGATCCGCTCATAGAGCGGCGCGAAATGATCCGAGACCCAGAACTCAAAGGCATCGATCCAAGATGTGCACACCACAACGCAAACAAGCATCAAGAGAAAGCGTCCATCGAACGACCCGCTCAGCTCGTGGGGGACGGTGCGCTGTAGGCGAGCGCAGTCCGGATCGGTATGTTCCAGCTCGACCGAGAGCGTCCCGAGTTGCATCTCGAGCCGCTCGCCTGCTGCCAAGGTCTGCCCGCGTACTTGCAGCCCGCCCGGCACTCTCCGCACGACGAAGTGCGCACCTGGAAAGGAAACATCCGCCGCTGCGGCATCTCCCAGCCACACATCACGGTGGGTGGAGAGCACACGACTCTCCACAACCATCCCGTTCAAGCGTACGATGACTGAGAGATCACCCACGCGGACCTCCCGATGAGGTCTGATCACCACCACTCAAAACATACTCGGCCTCATCGCCATACGCATCCCTCAAGACCTCTTGGAAGCGACGATCGCCTTTGAGCCCGGAAAATACAGGATCCAAGCGCAAGTCCTGGCGAAACTCGATGTGATGGAGCGTGTCGAGTACAGGCACCTCTTCCAGTGCGCGGGAAAGGTAGCGCAAGGCCTTCCGGTCTTTGCCCATCGCAGCGTAGATTTTCGCTCGGTGAAGGTCGGCGTAGGAATCCTCTGGGTTGATGGTGTTCAGACGATCCATCACCGATAGCGCTTCATCAAAGCGTTCCTGATGGGCGAGGCACACGGCGAGATTGTTGAGCACGTGTGTGTCGAGGGGGTCGAGCTCGAGCGCCCTGCGGTAGAGCGCCTCCTCCTCGAGGTACTCCCCTTCCCTCTTCAGCACCAGGGCGTAGTTGTTGTAGGCGGTCGGCGTGTTCGGGTACAGCTCCATCATTCGATGGTAGGTGGCCCGAGACAGTTCGTGGTTTTCGGCGAGGTAGGCGTACAGGCCCACCGTATTGAGCGCATAGGGATCGTTCGGATCGATCCGCAGACGCACACGCGCAAGCTCCAGCTGCTCCTGCCACTCGGCCTTTTGTTCCGGGCGAGCGTCTTCGACCTCAAACCAGTCCTTGAAGCCCCAGCCGATGAACTTTTCCACCTCGGGAGGCACCTCGTAAAAATCGTTCTCGAAGGCTTCGTCGGGCGCTTGGAGCTCGGCAATCAGGTCGGGTGAATCGCTTGGAGCATCCGGTACTTCCAGCGGGTCGGGGCGCCCGTCCAGCTCCGGGGTGGGAGCAGAGCTTGCATCGGGTGGCGGTGCGGGCTCGGGATCGGTGATCTCGGAATTTTGACGCTGAGGGTCGTCTCCGATGGCCTTTCCACCGCCCGCTCGACTGGTGGGGCCGTCGCTGCCTGCAGGAAGGTAGAAGCTCTGGTTTTTCCGGTCGTGCTCGAGACGCTCTACGCGCTCGTTGTAGCCCTCGTCAGCCCCGTCGAGATCCTGCTCGAGCAGGCGTGCGATGTATTCGGGCGTGGGGTCTGGGGTGGTGGTCTGGAGGTTTGCGGCGCTCGCCGTCCACAGCGACATCACCAACTGGGCTTGGATCACAAAAACCAAAAGCGCGGCCACCACCACAGCCAAGCCGAGGTCCATCCCAGCATGCAACGGTAGGCGGCGTGCATCTTTCCGTGCCAGGAGCTCCAGCTCGACGGTGACCCCACCGTGACCGGACCAACCCCACTGCGGTGTGTCGACACTGAGGTGGCCACTCGCAGCAGTGGGCTCGACCGCCTCAATCCGAACCTTCGCAGGTGCCTCCCATGCGAGGGTGACCAGCGGCCCCTGCGAAGGGGTGGGAACCGCTTCGGCCCCTTCCGCGCCGATCGCGATCGGCGACGATCCCCGCCACCGTACGGTCTGGAAGACCACCGCCCCATACAGTCGGGCGGTGATACGCACACCATGGGGCTGTTGGTCGACCGAGGGCACGACGGGAATCCGGGGAGAAGTGGGTGGGGGGATCGGGTTCGCCCGATGCTCCCTTCCTACCAGCAGAGCGTACACAGACAATACGTATGTCGGAGAGAACGCGATCGATCTTGCGGTGAATCCAAACACTACTGCACACTCCGCCATTTCCGACATCTGGAATTCGGTTCGGTTCGCACAAACCTTCGGCAGCGGTTGCGTGCGTGGGCGGGTGGTCTACGATGCAGCCATGCACTCCCCCCACCCATCACGTCCTCGGGTCGCGATGCTCGTCATCGGCGACGAGATTCTGACCGGCAAGGTGCAGGACTCAAACTCGCCCTGGGTTGCCGGCCGGTGCCGTGAACTGGGCCTCGATCTCTGTCGGATCGTGGTGCTACCCGACGAAATTCAAGAAATCGGGGCGGTCGTGGCCGAGTGGAGCTCTCGCTGCGAGTTCGTATTTACGAGTGGTGGGGTGGGCCCCACGCATGACGACCTCACCATGGCCGCAGTCGCTCGCGGACTCGGCCGTCCAATCGAGACGAATCCCGAGCTGCTCAAGGTCATCGAGCAGCGGATGGGAACGCGGTTTACGCCGGCGGCTGCGCGGATGGCTGACATCCCAGCCGGCGCGACTCTTTGGTGGGATGGGGAGCTGCGATTCCCACAGGTCGTGGTCGGCAACGTGGTGATCTTCCCTGGGGTACCATCGCTCCTGCGCCTCAAATTCAACGCCATCGCACACCGGTTCGGCGGAACGCCGGTGCTCTCCGACCGCCTGGTCACCACCCTCGGTGAGTCTGCAATCGCTGATGCGCTCCGCGCTGTACAGGAGCGGTTCCAGGACGTATCGATCGGCTCCTACCCTCAGTACGACCAGCGTCCATGGACCGTCACCATCACCATGGACAGCCCAAGCGAAGACCGGCTTGCACAATGCAAGGGCGCCGTGCAGGAAATCATCGGGGACCAGGTGCCCTGAACAGCTGCTGTTGGGGGCCGCGCTCCAAGAGGGACAGGGCCTTGCGCGTGAGCGTCGATATCCCCATCTCGTCGACCTCATCGATGGGCGCCCACCGGAGGCGGTCGTAGAACGACTGTGGCTCGGGCGGAGCTTCGCCGATGATCTCAAAGACATGCAGCGTGAGGCGCATGTGGGTGAGCGTATGCGTGACCGTGCCGTGCCCCACGCCTACATCCACCTCGACTCCAAGCCGATCAAGCCAGGCGCTGGCGAGAATGCCGGGCCCTGGGCGTGTCGTGGCGTTCTTCGGGAGGAGCAGTCCGGGGAGCTCGAAGAGTCCTCCAAACAGACCGGATGCGGGGCGCCGCGCCACTAAGAGACTTCCGGCTTGATTGAACATGACCCCCGCAACCGCAGTACGGGCGGGTGCTTTCCGGCGCACCTTCTTTTCTGGCCACAGGGTCGGGTCTGGCGCCGCACCTGCGACACAGATTCCCTCAAGCGGGCACGCCGGGCATTGGGGGCCGCGCGGCTTGCACACCGTCGACCCGAGATCCATCAAGGCCTGGTTGATGTCGCCTGCCCGGCTTGGGCACCCGGCGATCAGCGCCTCCGCCACGGCGGTCATTTGCGGGCGGCCGCCAGGAGAACAGACCAGACGAGCCAGCACCCGCTCCAAGTTTCCATCGACCGCCGGCACGGGTAGACCAAGTGCAATCGAGCCGACCGCACCGGCAATGTAGACGCCTACACCCTTGAGTGCCCGAAGGCCCGCCACATCGTTGGGAAACTCCCCTGCATCGACGATTTGATTGGCTGCAGCATGGAGGTTTCGGGCGCGGGAATAGTACCCAAGGCCCGACCAAAGCGCGAGCACGTCGTCGATGGGCGCAGTGGCGAGGGCCTCTACCGTGGGGAAGCGACTGAGAAAGGCGGCGTACTTTGGCCGTACGGTCTCCACGCGGGTTTGCTGCAGCATCACTTCGCTCACGAGTGTCTCGTAGGGCGTCACGGCGTCCCCGCGCCACGGCAGGTCCCGTGCGTTCTGGTCGTACCAGCGCAACAACAAATCGCAAAACACGTGGGGGTCAGGTGTGGTGGGACCACTCATGGTCATGATGCCTCCAAGCGGGCGCTATCCCGGTCTCCACACGATATGCGCTTCGATGTGGGTCCTCCTCCGCCAGATCCCCGCATGGTTCCTCTGCCAGTCGGCCTGTTCGACGACCCGTCGGGGCATGCAGTCTGTCTCGGCCTAAGTGCATTGGCTGCTGTCGCTGCGTGGCGCGCACGCAGGCCGCAAGCTCGAGCCTGTCTGGCAATTTGTGCGGTGGTGGTGGGGTTCACCAGCCCATGGCTGGCACGACTCAACCAGGCTTGGTTTGGCGCATTTCCGACGATCGACAAGGAAGGAAGCCTTCTGTTTTTTTTGGATGGGGTGCATCGTACCTGTACAACAAATGGATTCCGGTACTGAGTACTGGAATCTACTCAACAACTGTACCCTACGGCAGCATATACACCTACAACGGTCCTCCAGAAGACGGTGGGACATGGATTCCAAACCTAGAGAATACCGGGCTTCGGTACTGGGACAAACGTCTCAATGCCTACGCTCAAGTCACCTATGCCCACACGCTAAGGCATTCATTCTTTGGTCGATATGAATACTCGCATCGAACCCCATGGGTATCCTCTGGAGACGGATACAGCAATCAAGGCTTGCCAAA
>CAJWOS010000554.1 GCA_913044235.1 uncultured Pseudomonadota bacterium | reverse complement strand
TACCCCTCTTCCCGATGCAACCGTCGGACACATCCACGTCTCGGGACCTTCGCTGATGCAAGGCTACCTGGACCGCGACGAACAACCCATGGTCGACGGCTGGCTCGATACCGGAGATCTCGGCTTTTTGCTTCGGGGTGAGCTCGTGATCACCGGCCGCGCCAAAGACGTCATCGTGCTCCGTGGACGAAACCACGCGCCCCAAGAGATCGAACGCGCCGTGGATCCGGTCGAAGGCATTCGAACGGGCTGCGCGGTGGCCGTCGGCGAGATTCACGAGTCTGGAGAGCGACTGGTCGTGTTCGTGGAAGCGCGAAGCCCTCGAGAAGAGCTGGCAGGCGACTGCCTGCGCGCAATCCAGAAAGCCACAGGACTGCGGCCCGATCTAGTCCTGGTGCTCGAGCCCGGCACCCTCCCGCGCACCTCGTCGGGCAAGCTGCGTCGAGGCGAGTCCCTCCGGCGATGGCAAGCCGGCGTTCTTGTGCCGCCACAGTCGGTCAGCGTGCTGCGGCTCGCCGGCGCGATGGCTCGGTCCACCCTCGCACGCTGGCGGCACCAATGAAGCGCACACTCGTGATCGCAGGCGGTGGTCCCGCTGGACTCGCTTCCGCCATCCACGCCGTCGAGCGAGGATTTGCGGTTCGTGTTGTCGAGCCCCGTTCCGGCGTTCTCGACAAGGCATGCGGGGAAGGGCTTATGCCTGCGGGTGTAGCGTCTCTCATCCGCCTTGGCATCGACCCGTCACCACTCGGTCGGCCCTTTCGCGGCATCCGCTACGTGGATGGCTCCCATCAGGCCGAGGCAGACTTTCCCGACGGCGCAGGGCTCGGCATCCGACGGCTCGAGCTCCATGCAGCCCTTCGACAGCGCGCCGAAGCGCTCGGGGTGACATGGGTCGACGCTCGGGTGACGCGAGTCGAGCAGGACACGCAGACCGTCTACACACACACCACCGATGGAACCACACTCGAGAGCGACTGGCTGGTTGCCGCCGACGGGCTGCGATCGCCGATACGGCGCCAGCTGGGCCTCGATCTCCCTCGGTCGCGGGTTCATCGCATTGGACTGCGGCGCCACTATGCGACTGAGCCCTGGTCCGACTTCGTGGAAGTCCACTGGCATCCTGAGGTCGAGGCCTACATTACACCGGTGGGTCCACGCCTCGTGGGCGTGGCGATGCTCGTCACAGAGAAGCTTCCACCCCACCAAACCCAGTCTCCCTTTGAGCGCCTGCTCGCGCTGTTCCCGGCCCTCGAAGCGAAGCTGGCCGGCGCGCCAACCGCGAGTGAGGTCCGGGGCGCCGGTCCGTTCGAGACGCCTGTGGCTCGGCGCCGGGAAGGCCGCATCCTGCTGGTGGGCGATGCCGCGGGCTACCTCGATCCCCTCACCGGAGAGGGCTTGAAGCTCGGCTTTCTGGGAGCCGAGGCCCTGGTCGATGCACTCGACCAAGGGCGACCCGACCTCTGGGAAGGCCGCTGGCGTGGCATTACCCGTCGCTACTACTGGGGCACACTCGGCCTTCTGGTGTTGACGGGCAACCCGTGGATACGCAGACAGATGGTGCCGGTGCTGTCACGGGCACCTTGGATTCTGGGCGGTGCTTTGCGCACCCTCGGCTGAGTCACACCGCCCCGATCCCCTGGGCCTGCTCCGCCAGCACAGCCCGCAGGGTCTCGAGCCAGGGCGTGGGCCGCGGTCGAGCGGCCGCGGGGAGGGGCGTGGGGCGACCCACATTTCTTCTCAGCGCGCTGCGTCCGGTGCTGTGCACGGTCACCGCATCGGGCTCCAGTCCGACCAGGGAACAAAGGTCGTGCAAGACCGCGCCCATGGTACGCCCCACACCACTGCACGCATGCACCAGGGGGGGCGGCCGAACGGTCGTGCACATCCAAGCCAGAAGATGTGCCAGATCGCGCACATCCGACAAGTCCCGAACGGCGGTCAGGTCACCAACCCACAGCGCGGGCGCCCCTGATCGTTCCATGGCGGCCCCAATTTTCTGCGCAAAGGCAGCCACCGCATACGACGGCGACTGCCCTGGGCCGGTGTGGTTGAACGGCCGTACGATGCATAGTTCGTGCCCAACCGAGCAAGCACGCAGAACCCGCTCCATTTGGGCTTTTGTGGTCGCATAGGGACCCAACGGACGCACGGGAGCCGTCTCATCGGCCACACCGACCGTTTCACCCAGCACGTACCCAGTGCTCACGGCCACAAAGCGCGCATCGGGGCGCACAGCCCATAGAGCCTCCGCCACGTGTACGGAGCCGTACACATTCACCGCGTTTGCGTGGGCCTCCTGCTCCGGTCGGACCTGGGCCGCGGCAGCCAGGTGGAGCACACAGTCGGGAGCCACTTCAGCCACCGCCGCTCGCACCGAGTGCGCATCCACAAGATCCACGGGAAGGTGCCGGCGCGAGGAAACCGAGCCTCGAGACAAGGTGAAGACCGATTGGGTGTCGGGCAGGGCAGCGAGCACGTGCTTTCCCACAAAGCCGCTGGCGCCGGTGACGAGAATTCGCATGACGCGCCCGTAGCCGGAACGTGCTCTGGCGGCCAACCCCATGCCATCCCGCGAGATTCCTGCGCACGCAGCGTCTGGTCGCCGTCCACCGCCCCCACGCGATCAGACCGTCGGCCGCCTCCCCCCCATCGCGGTCCACCGCCACTTGCACTGGATCCGAACCTGCACTGCCCCCGGTCGTCTGGCTTGCCCTTCCGCGAGCCGACCTGGAGAGCGCAACGATGTCTTGCACAGTGTCTTCCGGCACCCTCGTGGGTGTCGATGCCCACCCAGTCCATGTGGAAGTAGACCTCCTCCGTCGCCTGCCGGCCGTGGTCATCGTGGGCCTGCCTGGAGGAGCGGTGCGTGAGAGTGCCGACCGAGTTCGCTCGGCCCTACAGCAGGCCGACTTCGAGTTTCCGCGCAAGCGCGTGGTCGTCAACCTCGCGCCTGCCGATCTGAAGAAGTCCGGGACCGGCTTTGACCTGCCCATCGCGGTCGGCATTCTCGTTGCATCCGAGCAGGTTCCCATCACCCGCCTGAACGATACCGCCTTCTTCGGCGAGCTGTCGCTCGACGGCCAGCTGCGCCGGGTTCGGGGTGTGCTTCCGATGGCACTGATGGCTCGCGAGCAAGGCCTGAAGCGACTGGTGGTGCCACAGGAATGCGCGCCGGAAGCGGCGGTCGTGTCGGACCTCGAGGTTCGAGGGGCACGTACACTCGGCGAAGTGGCGGCCTGGATGCGCGATGCGGGTCCGCTGCCACTCGCAGAGGCTCACCCCAAGGCGACGGCTCGCCAGCGGCTCGATCTGTCTGAGGTCCGCGGACAGCATCAAGCCCGCCGGGCCCTGGAAGTCGCCGCCGCTGGCGGCCATAACCTCCTGATGATGGGCTCTCCCGGCTGCGGCAAGTCGATGTTGGCGGCGCGGCTGCCGAGCATCCTGCCCGATCTCAGCTTCGAGGAGGCCATCGACATCACCCGGGTCCACTCCGTGGCTGGTCTGCTCGACGCCGGGCAGGGTCTGGTCACCCAGCGCCCGTTTCGAGCGCCCCACCACAGCGTCACGGCGGCGGGGATGATCGGAAACGCGGCGCTTCGGCCAGGCGAGGTCTCGCTGGCGCATCACGGGGTGCTCTTTCTCGATGAAATTGCCGAGTTCCAGCGGAGTGTTCTCGAGCTGCTCCGAGGCCCTCTGGAAGATCGACGCCTGCACCTCACCCGCGCCTCCGGCTCCGTGGAGTTTCCTGCAGACATTTCCCTGGTTGCCGCTGCAAATCCATGCCCCTGCGGCTACCTCGGCCATCCCACCCGCTCCTGCTCCTGCTCTCCCGGACACATCGAGCGGTATCGACAGCGCTTGTCGGGCCCCTTGCTCGATCGGATTGATCTGCACGTCTGGGTGGACCCCGTGTCGCCCGAGGAGCTGGCTCGCACGGCACCCGGTGAGTCGTCCAGCGCGGTGCGCGCCAGGGTCGAAGCCGCTCGCGCTCGCCAGAGAGCCCGCCACTCGAACCACAAAGCGCAGTGCAATGCCCAGCTTCAGGGCGATCAGGTTCGACAGGCAGCCCAGCCCACGTCGGGGGCGCTGCGCATCCTGGAGCGCACCCTCGCAAAGCTCGGACTGTCGGCCCGCGCGTGGTCCCGCATCCTGAAAGTCGCTCGGACCGTCGCCGATCTCGATGGAGACGAGCGAGTCGACGAACCGCACGTCCTCGAGGCCCTCACCTGGCGAGACCACGTTCGAGGCCGACAGTGAGGCCGCCACTCTGCACACCGTCTGCCCTCCTGCTGGGTGGAGCCCTGGTGGTTGTGATCGACCGCATCGAGTCCGACCACGCGGTGCTCGAGTGGAAGGAGGGAGTGCTCACACCTCTGCCCCTGCTGGCCCTTCCCAGCGACCTTCTCGAAGGAGATCGACTGCAGCTTCAGTGGCTGCGCATACCACCGCCACCGCCACCGTCGCTTCCGTCGTCCTCCGACCTGCCCGATTTTTCTGAGATTCCGCATCGTGCGGAGTCACCACCAACCCCTCCCATGTGCCCAAGAGCGCAATCGGAGCCACCATGTTGACCGAAGACTCTCCCCTCCCCTCCGCGGCATACCCGCCGCCGTCAGAAAAGGCATCCAAAGCTGTTCGAGCGGCCATCACACGCCTCGACAAGCAGTACGGTGCTGGAACCGCAATGATGGGCAGCGACCGACAGCAAGCCGATGTCGAGACCTACTCCACAGGTTCGCTCGGCCTCGACCGCGCCCTTGGCATCGGCGGCTACCCCAAGGGCCGTGTGACCGAAATCTATGGCCCCGAGTCGAGCGGCA
>CAJWOS010000553.1 GCA_913044235.1 uncultured Pseudomonadota bacterium | reverse complement strand
CTCATGCGGTACCACAAGTCTTCGCGGAAGTGGTTCTTCCAGCGCACTCCCGAGATGTCCACGTTCGTGCCCAAAATCACGTGGAGGGTGCCGTCGAGTGCAACAGAGGTACCGGTGAGGCCACCGAAGTGGCGGTTGCGCACCTCGAGGAGAGGAAGCAGGATCTGCTGGCCCGCGTCGTCGAGGTTCTGAACCTCATCGAGGAACAAGGCCTTCCGATGCCGCAGGCACCGCTGAATGGCCCCTTCTCTGTCCATCGCCCCCGTGAATTCGCCCCGACGGGCTCCTGTAAGCTGCGTGATGAGCATTTGGGGATCTGCCCGTCGCATCACCACGGTCTCGATCCCTTCCAGGCCCAACACATCCATCGCGATGCGACGACTCAGCACCGACTTCCCCGCCCCGGTCGGACCCGTGACCAGCAGGTTGTGAGGACGCTCACGAGACAGCATCGAGACGGCATACTCCAGGTCTTCGACTCGCTCCGGGGCCGACAGCAGCACACCGAGCACATCCTGAGGCTCGTCCAGCTCCCGCTGACTTGCGCTGCGACTCAGCATCGGGAGCAGCGCACCCACTGCGCGAGCCAGCCGCTGGAGCATTGCCACGTCGTGTTCGCCGAAGCGGTTCGCACGGTGAAGGTCGTCCACGTAGAGTGCACCCACAGCCCGGTCCCCTCGCGGGATGGCTACCGCAAGAAGACTCTTCAGCTCGAAGGTGCGGACCGTCTGGGAGGTCTGTCGAAGGTGGGGGTCGGCGAAAGCGTTGTGTGCAAGCCAGAAATCGTCGGGTGATTGGATTCGGCGCAACACCTCGTTGCCAATTCCCGCCGCTTCGGCGCCCGACAGTTCCGTCCAGGTCATCTGACGACCGAGTCCCGGCATCCGAATCATGATCAGCACCCGGTATGCGCCCAGGGCTTCGCTCACGATGTGTGCAAGCGCGGCCGGGAACGCATCGGGCTCGTGAAACGCCTCCGTCAGATCCACAATCCCTTCCAGGGCCGCACCGGGACCGTCCAACATTCGGTCACGCAGAGTCGCTGCGCGCGCGGCATCATCGCCCCGTAGGAGTCGGGCCGCGCGATCGAGATCGAGGCGACGCCAGCGGAAGGACTCCGGATCGAGATCTTCGCCGGCCGCGGCAAGCAACACCTTGCCGGCCTCGAGTCGCAGCATCGGGTCGGGCGAGCTGGGTATGCGTTCCCGTGAGCTCGCCAGGATGCGACGTGCAGTGGCGAGGTGAGACCTTGCCCGCATGGCATTGACCAACGCATCGAGCGTTTGGGACGGCTGAGTGGGCACCTCGTTGAGCACTGCCAACACCTCTTCCGCTCGCGAAAGTTCCAGAAGTGCCTGCGCCCGGTGGATCTTCGCGAGGACCTTCACCTCGCCATCACTGATCTCCCCCGGAATCCCATCGAGGGCTTGTAGAGCCGGCCCCGGCTGATCGCGAGCGAGCAACAGACGAGCCTTCAGGAGAGCGCCTCGTGCCTGCACCTCTGGATTGCCAAGCCGCGCACTATGGGCTTGGAAGGCTGCGATCTGCTGCTCCGCAGTCGGCAGGCGTCCAGACTTGATCTCCAGCTCTGCGTAGGAATACCGGATGCGCAGCAAGAGTGGTCCATCGCCGGCTCGCTCCGCGATGACGAGGGCATCGCGGTAGGCCCTCCGCGCATCTCGTCCCTGGCCAAGCTCGCGATGAGCGTTGCCCACATTCAGGCGTATCCCTGCGGAAGCGCGCGCATCCCCCTCCCCGTCTGCACACCGCGCCGCGTGCATCAGGAGCCGAATCCCCCGCTGCAGCTCTCCGATTCGAGTGAGCAGGCGGCCGGCCGACGACAACGTGCGACTGGGAAGTGTATTGCGTTCCGCGAGTGCCTCGACCCGCTGCAGCAGCGACTCTGCTCCTGGAATTGCGAGGCCGCGACCAAATCTCTTTCCAGCAATCTGTACTCGCAGACCGAGCGAGGCACTGTCCACCAATGCCGGATCGATGTGCTCTGCTCGTCCGCATGCATGGGCTGCCGCGTCGAGGTCGCCCCTCGCATAGACGATCCGGGCCTTCTCAAGCCACAAGTGCCCAGAGGGTGCCTCGCTCAGTGCAGCCTGCAAGTGCATCTCGGCTTCATCCAGCCGACGTGCGCGGCGAAGGGCCCGAACCAAACGCAGCAGGTCGGGTGGTGACAGGCGAGACATCCCAAGGAGCAGCTCGATCGCCCCATCCAAGTCGCCGGACTCTTCTCGCAGGCGAGCCAGGGCCAGTCGTGCAGCAGCGACTCCCGCATCAGACAGTCGCTGAACGAACTCTGCCCAGGCAGACGAGCGGTCCTCGGGGGGGGTGTCGAATGTGGTGAAGATCTCGGATGCACGATGCAGATCGCCGAGGCGTGCCGCACTGAGACCCACCCAGAGCGGGTCCAGCTCGGACGGCACCGTCTGCAGGGCTTCGTGCGCGCGGGCACGGTCATCGGCGGTGGTCGCTGGGTCTGATACCGACGAGTACAGCCGTCCGTCCGCGGCCCACTGGGCAAGTCCGCCGGCCACCAAATTCTGGAGTGCACCTTGAAGGCTCTCGGGAAAGTAGTTCACCGCTGCGCTCGGAATACCGCTGGCCAAGACGCTCAACACACCCGTATGAAAGCGACCCTGCGCCGGCAGCTCCGCATGTTTCGGAGCGAGGGCGGCGACCAATGCGCCCGGCCACCCTCCGGTGCGCGTGTACAGCTCTCCAACACGACGCGCGGACAACACACCGAAATACGATGCCAGCTCGGCGGCCTCATCAAGCTCCAACGGCGGAAGGTGCACTGGCTCGCTGGCGTCAGGAGCGATCGAGTTCGACCAGATCACCTGCGCTCCGCCCTCCACCATGGCGGCAACCACAGGTCGAAGGGCGCGTCGAGTCGTGTCTGGCTGCTCCGACGCATCCCCGAGAAATATAGCCAGCGGTGGACCTTCCCAGTCTCGGAACACTTTTGCCGCCGCTGCAGACCAGGCAGAAGCGGCCTCAAGATCGGGCAGCGACTCCGCCTCGGTACACGCAAGTCCGTCGATGCTCCGCATCAGGTCCGTGGAGTGAGACAGGTCGAGAAAGCTACGCGCAGACTGCACGGCTCGGTCTGCATGAAAGATTTGCTGGGCAAGGCGGCGCCGCCCAGATCCTTCGGGTCCCACCAATGTGAGGGCGCCACCTTCCGCTCGCTCGAGCAGCTCGAAGAGTCGAACCTCCACATCCGCTCGCCCAACCATGGGGGGGGCACCTCCATGGTGAATCGGCTCGTAGCCCGCATCAGACATGGCTCCTTGGATGTCTGCCATCCCTCGCGGCCGATGCGATGCGCTCCGGTGCAGCATCTGCTCTGCGAGTCGGGCCAGCTTCGGAGGTGTCCGAGGGTTGAGTGCCCGAACCGGAAAGAACTCCCCGGCCAAAACCGCGCGGCGAATGGCGGGCCCGTCCTCACCGCCGAAGGCCGCCTGGCCTGTAAGGAGCTCGTACAAGAGCGCCCCCAGGCTGAAGACGTCGGCCGCTACGGATGCGGCTTGGCCGGCCAGCACCTCGGGCGCGGCGTACCCAAGTGTTCCTCCCGCCTCACCAGGACCTGCATCCAGGGGGCGTGCGGAACCGAGGTCGATGAGGGTGATCCGACCATCAGCATCATCGACACTCCATCTCGCGAGCGCGTTGTCCGGCTTCAAGTCGAGGTGAAGGACCCCACTGCGGTGCATGTAGGCCACCACATCCAGGAGACGCAAAAAAATGTCCATGCGTGCACGCAAGGGCGCATCGCGTAGAGCATTTGTGAGCGGCTCACCGTCCACCCAAGGCGTGGCAAACCCGACAACACAATGCTCGCCCCAAGGGTCCGAGACCCCGTCGAACCGGACACGCAGTGGCAGCAGCGAAGGATGGGACAGGCGCGCAAGCTGGGCGCCCTCTGCTCGAAGCTCGTCTGCCTGTGCACGGTTTGAGGTGGGCGCGTACTTCAGCACGCACGTGCCACCGACCACTCGGTCACGAGACACCACTGGTCGCCGTTCCGCAACCGGCCGCCGAGCCCCGATGGGCCAAAATCGCCGCTTGAGATCCAAGCTCGTCACTCCACGCTCGTTCGCGCTTCATTGTACCGAGCGGCGCTCCAATGTCCGAATGATCCGCAATTTATTCTTCCGGAGGCTCGGGCTCATACCAGACACATCAGACAGATCAGCTTGCCTGTCCGCAATTGAATCCTGATGCAATTTCCGCTGGGAAATTTCCTCTTGGTCGTGACTTCCATCCCTTATGATGCAAAAACCACGAAGCGGTCTCCATCTTTGGCTCGAGCGAGACCGCGCAAGCAAGTTGGCACGGCTTTTGCTTTGTGTTGGGGTGCGTTCACCCCGGATGGTCAAAATGCCTCGCAACACTCTTCTTCCTGCAACCCGCTCCTTCCGCGCCACCGCTCTTGCAGCAGTGGTGGGTATTGCTTTGCCCGGCCTCGCCGCGGCGCAGGGGAACGCGACGGCGCAGTTCAACCTTGGCCTCATGCACTTTAACGGACTCGGCGGGCCGGTCGACCTTGATCTTTTTCTTGCCCGACCGTGTGCCGCCCGCCCCGTCGATGGGCGGGCCGCGGTGGTCGAGACGGAAATCGGCATTCTTCTGGATCCCCGCCGCGGGGTTCTTGGTGGTAATGGCCGCACTCATTGCTGGGGATCAACGCGGTGCAAACGCCACGTCCTTTGGTACGGCGCGAGCACGTACGTTTGAGCTGCACTATCGCAACGACCATATACGTCTGTGTGGGTTTTGAGAAGCGCACGCAGCAGGTCTTTGCGTTTGTT
>CAJWOS010000552.1 GCA_913044235.1 uncultured Pseudomonadota bacterium | reverse complement strand
GCGACAGTCCAGCGCCCGCCCAATCCCCCAATTCGGCTCGTGAGCTTCTGCCACACGGAATAGGGAGGCGATCTTGCCGGGTCTTCGACCCGCATCTTCGAGGGCTTCCATGAATGCCCGCGAGCTCGGTACCAGCCCCACATCCCGCGACCACGCCGGCGGTGTTGCCGCCCTGGTCCACCTCGACCCCGATCATCCCGGCTTCCGCGACCCGGTCTACCGCGAGCGGCGCAACACCATCGCCCGCATCGCGCTCGAGCACGAGACCGGAACCCCGGTGGCCCATGCCCCCTACTCCAGCGCCGAGCACGCAGTCTGGGCACAGGTGTGCGCAGCGCTCGCTCCGCTGCATCAGGAGCGCGCCTGCACAGAGATCCTCCAACTGCAGGAGATCTTGCCCCTCGATCCCCACGCGGTGCCACAGCTGGCCGCACTGAACCCTCGCCTGCATGCGGTCGCCGGCTTTCGAATGGAGCCTGTGGCGGGAATGGTCTCGGCCCGCACCTTCCTCACCCACTTGGGCAAGCGGGTGTTTCTCTCGACCCAGTACATCCGCCACGCGAGCAGTCCGTTCTACACACCCGAGCCCGACGTCATTCACGAGCTTGTGGGCCACGCCGCAACCCTGGTGCATCCTGGGATCGCCGAGCTCAATCGGGTGGTCGGCGAGGCTGCCATGGCCGCAGAAGGCATCTCCATGGAGCGGCTTGAGCGGGTGTATTGGTACACGCTGGAGTTCGGCTTGGTGGCAGAAGGATCCGGGGTGAAGGCCTTTGGCGCCGGGCTGCTGTCGAGTGTGGGCGAGCTGGAGCGTTGCACCGAACAAGCCACCCTTCGGGCGTGGGATCTCGAAGCGATAGCGGGCACCCCATACGATCCCACCGGCTTTCAAGACGTCCTCTTCGTCGCGCCATCGTTTACGCGGATGCTCTGCGATGTGACCGCATGGGTGCGCACTGGCGGCCATCACCCCGCAAAGACGCATGCCCCAGCAGGGTGAAGCAATTCGCCGCAGTCGCGAAGCACGAAGGCGCTTGCGCCGTTGCGTGATACGGTGGGCGTCGCGGCAGTCGCAGCGGGGGGGTCGACCCGGTCGTCCAACCCCATCACGCCCTGCCCCAGTCCTGAACCGAAGATGGGAGACCTGAGATGAACAACAAACTGCTGGGCCTGAGTGTACTGGGCCTCTCGCTGGCCACTACTGGCTGCAAGCTCAAGGACAAGCTCGAAGACGCCCTCGATGGCGAAAACGACTCCTACTGCGAGACCGTGTGCGACTGGGCGACCGCCTGTGTCGACGGCACCACCACCTCCATGACCCAAGAGGAGGCCTACGCGGCCTGCATCACCGCCACCGAGGCGGAAGATCCGGGCTGCGGCGGCGCCGAAGACGGCCTCTCGGTCGACGATGCCCTCATCCTCAACGAGTGCAACGACGCGCAGGCCGAGCAGGACTGTGCCGCGCTCACAGGCAGCGAAGTTGAAATCGTGAAGGGCACACCGCCGGTCGGGACCTGCATGCTCGCCTATGGCCAGGGCACCCAGGCTGTGGTGGATGCAGCGATCAACCTGCCCGACGCCACCGCTCTTGCCGATCTCAACAACATCCAGCCCTACAAGACCTACAACGCCGCACGGAACGCCGTGATCGACTCGGGTGCAGTGATCTGCGAGCGCTGGGAAGAGACCATCTGCGGCTACGCCACCGAGTGTGCGGCCGAGAAGACCGGTGCAGACCTCGACCAGGAATACATCGACACCACCACCGCCGCGTGCATCGACTACGTGTTCGGCAACATCACCGACGAGTGCATCTCCTCGGGGCAGTGGGACACGATCATCCCGATCGACTACAACCCCGCACGCTACTCCGCCGAAGAGTGCATGGACGGCATCGACGAAGGCGTTGCATCCGGCGGTGCATGCGACCTCTTCACGAGCCTTCCGCCCGCGATCTGCGCCGGAGCCTACCTCACCGACCCGCAGCAGGTGGAGTCCATCTTCACCCTGGTGATCGAGTTCACCGACGCACAGCTCTGAGCCCATCGCTCCGAGCTTTGTGACCACCCCTCGCCTCCGGGCGGGGGGTTCGTGCTCTGGCTTGCCGATGTCGTGCGCACCTGCTTATGGCGGTCCATCGCTGTCTCTGGAGTGGCCATGACCCGTCAGACTCTGCTTTTCCCCGTCTTCGCCCTCCTGTTTGGTGCCGTGGGATGCGATGCCAAGGACTCCGGTGACAACGAGCACACCGAGACCATGGCCGATGACGAGACGGATGCCGACACCGATGCGGACACCGACGCGGATGCAGACGCAGACGCAGATACCGACGCAGACACAGATGCAGACACCGATGCAGACGCAGACACCGACGCGGATGCGGACTTCGTGGGCTCGATTCAGTACCTGACCGAGACGAACGGCGTGCTGTGCGATCTCACGATCGAAATCTCTGGCGACCGCTACGCGGGCAGCTGTGCAGACTGCGACTTCGCTTTCGACGTGACGGCGAGCGTGGTCTCCGATGCAAGCGATGCAGGCTGTGTGGTGCACCCCGCGCTGTCGCTCGACGATCCGACCCAGACCCTGTCGAGCGTGCTCTTCGCCGCCCGAACCATCAACGAGACCGTGGTCTCGTATGGATTCTACGGCGACTACCAGTGGGACTATGTGGGCTCGGCCCTGTCTGCGGGCCGCGACGAGGCGGGCACGGCGGGCGGCTGGTCCAACCTGTCGTACACCGGCGAGGTCACCTACACCGGATGGTATGCCGGCACCGATACCTCGGACTGGATCAGCCCTTACAGCTCATTTTCGGTGGATGGAGACCAGGTCTCCTTCCAGCTATCGCTCGATGATGCCAGCACCTATGCGGACCGCACAGACGGCAAAGTGTGCCTGGGAACCCAGACGGTAGAAGCGGGGTCGAACCTGGCCGTCGGGTCGTACACCGCCACCGGCGACACACGCTGTGGCGAGGACATGCTCGATCGGTACACCATCACACTGGCGCCTGGGCAGTCGGCGACCGTGAGCGTGGACACGATCTCCGATGCCGATGCGAGTGACCTCGTGCTCCACATCACCGACCCCTTGGGATGCATGGCGGCCCGCTTCGATGACAACTTTGCGTGCACCTACGAGCCGCCCTCCTTCCGGTGTCCCACCGGGACCGTGACCTCGACCTCGGGCGGCACCTACACCCTGTGGGTGGGCAGCAACCCGTACTGCCACGACTCCACGGCAGGCGGCTACATCCTGCACGTCGACGCGAGCACCGATCCCGCACTCACCCTCGTCGAGACCGGTGCGGAGCAGTACGGCCCAACCAACACTCTGGTCGACATCTCCATGACGGCGACGATCCAGCCCGAGTAGCCGCCAGCCCCTTGCTGCGGTCCACCCTTCTCCCGGCTCGCTTCTCGTGTCTGCGTTGAACTCCAGCCACCCGGCCGCCCGCCGGGCCCGGTGGCTCGTCCTCGGAGCCACCCTGCTCTGGTCTGGCCTGTGTGCCGCGCTGCACTGGGCGGGCCATGTTCCCTCCGGGCCCACGCCAGTTGCAGGATGGTACGGCGTACAGGCAATTCTCCTCTGGGTGGTCCTGCCCCTTCAGTGCTGGCTGGTCGGCCGCATCGTGGGGCGGGTGACCGCCCTGACCGAGGCGGGACGGCTCATCGGCGCCGAGGCTCTTGCCACCACGGTGCTGTGCTTCGTGCTCTCCGACATCGTGGCCTGGATGGCGGTGGGCTTCGCGGAGCTCGGCCTCGTGCTGCGGTGGACAGCACCCGCAGCACTGCTTGTGGGGCTGGGCCGTGGCGTGCACCAGCTCCGCGCCCGGTCGGTCGGTCTCGGTCGGGCGCTCGGTGGACTGCTGTTGGGCTTTCTGGTGGCGGCCGTGGTGGGCGGACCCTTCCTGCGCTGAGGGGGCTGCTCAGTCCACCAGTCGGCATCCGGTCCCGTCGGGCCCCGGGCGGGCCTTGGTCTTCGCCATCCCGAGAGCCCGTGCCACCACGGTCTCGGTGTCGTCTTTGAACCGCGCCTTCGCTACGTCGGGCTGGATGCGAATGTAGGAGTGGCAGGCATCTTCGGAGCGCTCAGACGTGTAGCGACAGGCACAGCCGTGCAGGGCCGCAAACGACGTGGCGATGGACAGGAGCCCCACATCGTACTTTTCGGGCGGCACCCCGCCAGCGGGCACCCGCTCCTTCACCGGTGGCGGCGGGAAGGCGGCGGGTGTGAAGCCACGCACCGTGGCCGCGGCCAGCGCCTCGCCATCCGCGACGTTGGGAGCCTCCTCCGCAGCAGCAGCGGTTCCTTCTTCCCCAGCACCGTCGGCGGCGTCTCCGACGGCCCCAGCAGCTCCGTCGTCATCCGTCGCAGGCACCGCGGCGGCCGGCGCTGGAGTGAGAATCGCGGGCTTGGCGAGCGGTACTGCCTCCACAAAGGCCGTGACCCGACGGAGAAAGTCGTTGTGTTGGTAGCTGCCATCCCGATCGTCGCCGGTGCGGGCCACCACCACACCATGCTCCGGCATCACGTAGATCGCCTGCCGCCAGTGCCCGAGCGCCGCAAAGGTGCCTTCGGGCGCGTCGGGCCAGGGCAGGTTGCCCGCATGGACCGCCGGATGGGTGTGGTTCACCCACAGGTTCCAGCCGGGCAGCGACCCATCCAGCGTGTCCACCAAAACACCATCCACGGTGGAAGCCGGGATGCTCGCGCGGGCCATCCACCCCTCTGGCAGCAGGCGCGCACCGTCCCAGCAGCCGTCTTGCAGCAGGAACGCGCCATAGCGGGCCATGTCTCGAGGCGTGACGTACAGGGAAGAGCTGCCGATCGGCA
>CAJWOS010000551.1 GCA_913044235.1 uncultured Pseudomonadota bacterium | reverse complement strand
CCCGCGACGGCATACCCGGCACCACCGACACCGATGATGGCACGCACTTGGTTCATGCCGGTGTTGTCCTGGTCTGCGATGACCTCAGGCTGAATCTCGAACGATACAAGCTCCCCATTTCGCCGGACATCGAGCGTGAGCACCCGGGGCGGTTCCGTGGGTGCCGCATCCGGCGACAGCGTGGAGCGCACCCCCACGTCCACATCCGCCCACTCGAGGAGCGGTCGACCATCGATCGCGAGCAGGTGGTCTCCAGAAGCCACCCCGGCCAACCGTGCAGGCGAGTCGCGAGGAGGGGCCGCTGGGCGGCAAGCGCTCAGGAAGCCGTAGCTGTCCGAGACGGTATCGGAGACCCGCTGAACGAAGAGCACAGCAGGGTACATCCCCCATCCTGCCGCATCGTCCGTGCCCGGAGCCTCCGCTGCGGCCCAGGAGCCTCGCTCCAGGTACAGGGTTCGGTCTTCCCATGTGCGCGCTTCGCGATTCGGCTCGGCCACGACGACTTCTACGCCAGAGGCTCCGTCAAGCGCCCGCAAAGCACGATTCAGGGCGACCCAGTCTCGCACTTCTACGTCGCCGACCTTCTTGATCAGCCACCCCGTCTCAAGGCCAGCCATCCCAGCCGGAGATGCCGGGTCGTCCACACCAATGAGTGGCACGGGCCGCGGATTGCGCAGCCCGAAGTCGGGCGCTCTGCGCGACGCCGATGCATCGGGGCTCTCTACGGTCACAGAGAGTTCGACGGGGTTGTCATCCCGACGGATCGCCACCGTCGTGGTGCCCGGCTCCAACCGAGAAAATGCCGCCATCGCCTGATTCCAGGTCTGGACTTCGACCCCTCCGACCTCGACGATTTCGTCGCCGGGCCGAAAGCCCGCTTGCTCGGCAGGCGTATCCGGACGCACGAGCCCCACCTCGGCGGTCGGGTGCTCGTCGCCGATCATCAACACCACGCAGATCACCGCGATGGCGAAGAAGACATTGGCGGCCGGCCCAGCGAGCAGGATCGCAATGCGCTGCCAGAGGGGACGCCGCAGGAAGCCCTTCTCGGGATCGATGTGCTCCTCGCCCTCTTCGAAGTAGCCATAGGGGTCGGAGCCCGCCATCCGCACGTAGCCGCCGAACGGAATGGACGAGAGCCTGTAGTCTGTACCGCCAATCTCAACGCCCACCAGTCGCCGGCCGAACCCGACGGAAAACACCGGTACAGCGACC
The DNA here is from genome assembly GCA_913044235.1 of uncultured Pseudomonadota bacterium. Lineage (GTDB taxonomy): Bacteria > Myxococcota_A > UBA796 > UBA796 > UBA2385 > CAJWOS01. Next base: position 3,626 of record CAJWOS010000551.1, on the reverse strand, counting down.
CCGCACAGCTTTGCCACAACCAGGTGGCCGAACTCATGCACGATGATCAGCAACGCGATGTTCACGAGGGCGAACAGATAGGTCAATGCAGCTCCAGAAGGCGTGGCCCTACGCCTCGGTCAGTGACTAACCCCCAAAATGGGCGGTCACACCCTCAGCCATCCGCAGCAATCTGCCGCACCCGCTCGAACATCAAGATTGAAGCCGTCACGCTGAGATTCAACGACTCAAGGTTTCCGTGTAGAGGCACACCCGCGATGTCGTCACATCTTTTGCGCAACGTATCCGTCAACCCCTTCCCCTCGCCCCCGAGCACGAGCGCCAGTGGGCCGGTCATGCAAACCGCCCAGTGCGGTTTTCCATCCATGTCGGCACCCACCACTCGCACTCCCGCACGACGGAGAGTCGCAAGCGCGGAACTGAGGCCCTCCCGAATGACCGGAACCACCTCACCGGCGCCCATAGCAACCCGCAGCACCACTGGGGTGACCCCCGCTCCACGACGCGTGGGAATGATGACCGCATTCACGCCGGACCCAAGCCCCGACCGCAGCACCGCACCCAGGTTGTGCTCGTAGTTCGCTTCATCGACCAGCACGAAGAACGGATCCCGCCCCTCTCGCTCAAGCTCAGACAACCGCCCTCGGACCGAGACCGCCGGCAGCGGCTCCGCCCAACCAATGATGCCATTGTGGACGCCACTCACACAGACTTCGTCGAGCTTTTCCCGCGGCACACGCTGCACGGGCACGCCCTGCGCTCGAGCACTGGCGAGAATTCGCTCGATTTTGCTGTTGGGACGAGCTCGTTCATCCAGTTGGATTCGATGCACCTTCCGCACGCCCCGACTGAGGGCTTCCCACACCACGTTGCGACCCTCGAGCTGCTCCCCTCGTGTGTACTGTGCACGGTCGCGGGAGTCACGCCCACGCCCACGGCTACGGTTGCTTCGGCGTCCCCGACGGTCCGGTTGGCGAGACATTCAATCTCCTACAGCAAGGTCGCTGCGAGCTCAGCCAAGGGGCTACGCTCACCCTTTCGCAGGCTCACGTGCCCGGCAATCGGCGCCTTCTTGAAGCGCTCAATCACGTAGGTGAGCCCGTTCGAAGCTGCGTCAACGTATGGGTTGTCGATCTGGTTGGGGTCACCGGTCAGGACCACTTTCGTGTTCTCACCCGCACGAGTGATGACCGTCTTGACCTCGTGAGGCGTAAGGTTCTGCGCTTCGTCCACGATCAGATACTGTTGAGGAAGCGAGCGCCCACGGATGTAGGTGAGCGGCTCCACTTCAATGATCCCCTGATCGAGCAGTGCCTGGTAGCGGGGCCCCCGCTGCTTGCGATGACCAATCGACTCATCGTGCACTCCCAACAACAGGTCGAGGTTGTCGAAGATTGGCTTCATCCAGGGGTTGAGCTTCTCCGACAGGTCACCGGGCAAGAAGCCAATGTCTCGTCCAAGCGGGAAGATAGGGCGGCTCACCACCAGCCTTCGATACCGGTGCTCGTCGGCAACCATCTTGAGACCACACGCGATGGCCATGAGTGTCTTGCCGGTTCCAGCCATCCCGTCGAGCGTGACGAGGTTGATGCTGTCGTCGAGCAGCAGGTCGAGCGCAAAGATCTGTTCACGGTTCCGCGCGAAAATACCCCAGATGCCCTCTTTTCGACGACCAACCAGCCGAAGGCAGGAGGCCTTGGCGTCGTAGCGTGTGAGCGCGGACTGTCCAGGGTTGTCGTCGGCTTTTAGAATGACGAACTGATGGGGGTACACGCCCCATTCCGTCGCTTCGGCATCCCAGAAGGACAGCTTGCCGTGACGGTAGACCTCGTCGAACCGTGTCCGGTCGATGACTCGCTCGGTCACCCCACTGTAGTGCTCGTCGGTGTCGATCCGCGCGGCCTGGTAGTCCTCCGCGGTGACACCGAGGGCATCCCCCTTGATGCGCAGGTTCGTGTCTCGGGTGACCAGAACCACTTCTACTTCGCTGTTCGCGTCCGCGAGCGCACGAGCGGTCGACAGGATCCGGTTGTCATTCGAGGGCGGCCCGAAGTCGGAGGGCAGGTCTGGCGCCGCGTCGAGGAAGGGCACCCGAATCGACCCTCCGTGCTCGAGGGTGATCCCACGGGACAGCTTTCCCTGTTCCCGAAGTCCGTCGAGGTACCGAGACACGGCGCGCGCGTTCCGGCCCGTTTCGTTCAGATCCTTTTTGAACCGGTCGATCTCCTCGATCACCGAGATCGGAACCACCACATCATGGCCACGAAAGTTCGCCAGCGCGTTCGGGTCGTACAACAACACGTTGGTGTCGATGACGTAGATTCTTCTGGCAGGGGCATTCATTCGAGACTCTCCAGCAGCACTCGGACAACATCATGTCTCATCGAGACGCAGTTTCGGGCTTCGTTGCATCAAGGAACGCGAACCACAAAACGCTTTTCGAGGGGCTTCGTTGCGGTGCCAGGGTCGCGAGCAAAACTCGCAGAGACGCGTTCGAGCTTGCCCTCGCCAGAACCCGGCCCAATGGTCACAATCAGCGGTCCCCCCTCACTGGCAGGCGCGGCCTTGGAGGTCATGACCACCTGATTGGCGCCCCGATGCAGCCACGGCCCAACATCCAGGACTCCGCCGCCCTGTCCGGACTGAACGGTGGTGGCGAGCCGGCCATTGATCCGTACCTCGACTCGAAGCTGCGAAGACCCGTTGTCTTCGACCACCAGCCACCATGCTCCTGCAGGCGCGGCCTCGCCTGCCGTCTCCCCATCGGCCCCGCCCACCCGGTACTGCGGCGCCGTGATCCAGAGATTTCCCTTTTCATCGATCCGCACGTCGACCTTTTCGAGCACCACGTCACGAAGCCCATCAGCCCTTTCGCCATTCACGTAGACCTTGGCGTCTTTCGCATCCACCAACGTTGACCACGAAAGCAGTCCCCCGAGCACACACCACCGAAGCCGGGTCACAGCTCCACCTCAACCGTGTCCGCCACGGCCGCAGCCAGGGCTCGCCCCGGTTTGAACACCACGACCCGTCGATCTGGAATGGGAATCGGCTCGCCTGTTTGCGGGTGGTGCCCGGTGTAGGCGCCTGCGATTCGCGTGGAGAATGAACCAAAACCTCGCAGCTCTACGCGCCCCCCCTCCAGCAAAGCCTCCTCTACACAACCCAAAACGGCATCCACCACGTCGCGGGAAGCCGGCTTCGGAAGCCCTCGGGCAACCGCCAAAATGTGCACGAGGTCGTCTCGATTCATACTCGCCTCTACGGGCCCGCCCACAACAAGGAGCAGCCCGAAAACCGGCTTCAGCCAGAGGTTTCGGATCCGCGAGCAGCGGCTTCCCGAAGCTCCTTCCGACGACGGCGCCGCTCTTCGGCGCGGGTCATCTTCTTCTTGGTGGACGGCTTGGCTGGTGCGCGACCACCGGCGGGTGACGCACCATCGGCAGCGGGTTCGAGCGCCCCTTCAAGGGCCTCGTCTTCCTCATCTACCTCATCTTCCTCGTCGTCTTCGCCGCCGAGTGGTGCCACGAGGCGCGCGAGGTGCGGACGAAGGTCTTCCATGATCAAGATCGTGGGACTGGCCACGAAAATGGTGGAATAGGTACCGAAGATGAAGCCGAGCAGAA
>CAJWOS010000550.1 GCA_913044235.1 uncultured Pseudomonadota bacterium | reverse complement strand
ACTGGCTGGGGATTCCGCGCGACCCGGTCGGGTCGGCCGAGGTGAGCTCCGTGGGCATGTTTGGGATTCAAACCGCATACGGTCCGTTCTTTCCGTTGTCGCGGAATGCGATCGCAGTGGTCGCAGGTGCGGTTGAGGATGCCGTGGTCGCGGTGGATGGACAGCCGGTGGTGACCCCAATGCTCACGCTCAATGCCACCTTCGACCACCGAGTCATTGATGGCTTCCACGCGGCCGTGCTCACTCGGGAGGTTCGACAGTTGCTGGAGCACCCTGAGCTGCTGGATCTGGACCCTGCCGATACCCGGGTTCCGGATGCACGCGCAACGATCACGGTCGGACGGGCGGCCCCAAGCGAGCCTGCACAGAGATCGTTGGCAGGGAGCGGCACAGATCCGGAAGGGTGGATGCCGGAAGAATCATCCGGAAGAATCATCCGGAAGAATCATCCGGAAGAATAACTGCGCGCTGCGAACGGGGGTCTCAGGAAGGGTAGAGGCGGAGGGACTCGAACCCTCACTCCCGGATGGGAAGCGGATTTTGAATCCGCCGCGTATACCGATTCCGCCACGCCTCCATGGTTCCTGAGACCGATCGCCGGTCTGCACCGTGCTGCTCGCGGGGAAAGAACACCACACGAGTTCCTGACGGGCAGGTCGGACCTCGGCCGGTGTAACATCTCGTTCATGGAGGTGACATGAATCACCAAAAAGTCGAGGCGACTCCCAGAGGATTGATCGTGGCGGCGGCGCTTGGCCTCACCGCCTGTACTTATGGTTCAATCGAAGACGAAAAAGAGGGCAGCAGCGAAGGCTCGTTCTCGGGTGCCCTGATTGATGCCCGCCTGTCGGCGGATGTCTACACTTGGTCTTGCCAGGATCCCGATACTCAGGAAATGTACCAAGGGGCTTTCGGGCAGAAGATCAAGCTGGAATATGCGCCGGGCGGCATCGAAGCTTTGGAGCTTCCGGGCGTGGGCGAGTGTGTGGCCGGCCTCAACATGTCGCCAGATGATGCTGGGCCCAACGCGATCGACATTCCGGGTGTGGCCTTCGATCCCCAATGGGAGTCGGATGTCGACGACGGTACCCTGACCAAGCGCAGCATCGGGTTCTACTATGGCGATGCCTTCCCCAACGTACGCACCTGTCAGTCCACCGACGAAGTCATGGCAGGAGGCGTCACCCTTGTGGATGCGGGATCCCTGACCGACGCCACCACGCCTGCTCCAAACGATGCGCCTACGGTGGAGTTCAGCACCGCTGGAACCTCGATCGAGTTTGGCGACACCGTCTCAATGGAGTGGGGCTCGCACCTTTGGGGCGAAGTGTTCGTTCAGGTGCGTCGGGAAAAGGAGCGGGTGGCGTGGGAGTCTGTGACCTGCAACGTGACTGGGCTGGGTGGCTTCACCGTGGATGAAATGGTCTGGGACATGATGGATGAGCGCGTGCAGGTTGATCAGAACAACCTCTACGTAGGCTTTCAGACTGTCGATCGGCAGACCGTTTCTGGCAGTGATGTGCAAGTGGTTACCCGGGCGATTGCAGTGGCCGTCGTCGAGGACTGAACGCCGGGCTGTACCGTGGAGCCGCCTGCCCGCTGGAGGGTGGGGTCGCGTCTGCCGTTCGGGAGGCGCATCGGGAACGGCGGCGGAGTGCATCGGAGATAGCGGTCCCGCAGGCGAAGGGATACGGCGTCACCGAGTCCAAGCAACGGTCCGCCATGTCGCTCTCTACGGTTCTTGTCCTTCATCCCGACCCAAGTCTCGCCCGACACGTTCGAGGCGCCCTCGAGGGCGTCTGCGAGCGGGTGTTGCATGCTTCGGCCACCACGGAGCTCCAGTCGCTCGACACCGGGACCGACATCGCGCTGGTCGTGGTCGCGGCGAGCGTTCGCGGCGCGAACGGCTATGCCGTTGCGGCTGAGGTCAAGGAGCACTGGCCAGCAGCAAGCGTGCTGATGGTCACCAGTGGCTTTGAAGTCCTCGACCAGCATCGAGCCAAGGAAAGCGGTGTTGCGACCCACATCCGACGCCCCTTCGCGCCCGAGGCCTTCCGCTCCACTGTCGAAGCATTGGTTGGGCCCCTCAATCCCGTCGCTGCTGCGCCCGCTGCCGACGGTGACTCGCTTGGTGGGCCGCTCACACTCGTCCCGTCAGCGCTGGAGCCTGTGCCTTCGCTCTCGCCGGCCGCCCCCCCGCCGTCGCCGCCAGTATCCGGCGAGCGTCTCGCGACCTTTTTGCCGAGGGACTACCGCCAGGTACCCTTGGTCCAAGTCGACCCGGAAGTGGTCGGCCCAGCCGTGGAAAAAGCGATTCTCGAGGTGCTTCCAGAGGTTGTCGAGGCCATCTTGCGCCACGCACTGGGTAGCTCGACGGCCTTCCGAGAGCTGGTTTCAGCCTCGGTAGATGAAGCGGTGCGGGACGCGCTTCCCGAGCTTGCGACGCGCGTAGTGCGCGAGCGTCTGGCACAGCTTGAGTCCCACGTCGACTCCTCCTCCTGAGCGGCGCAGACCGCCAGTCTCCCACCCCACCGTCCCGTGAACGCTGCACTTACCGGCGTGCACGGGCGAGGAACGGTCATGTCCAAGTCCACGTCTCAGTTCCCGCGACCGGTTGGCCCGCTGCCCCGTACGTACGACCCGCACGACGCCGCGGAGCGCTACTACGCGGAGTGGGAAAGCGCCGGCCTGTTCTCCCCTGACCCGTCGGCACCCGGCGAGCCCTACAGCATCGTGATTCCCCCGCCGAACGTCACGGGCTCGCTGCACATGGGCCATGCGCTCAACAACACCCTCCAAGACGTCCTGATCCGCTTCAAGCGGATGGATGGCTACAACACACTCTGGGTACCGGGCACCGACCATGCAGGCATCGCCACGCAGTGGGTGGTCGAGCGCAAGCTGCGAGCGGAGGGTATCGAACGCCAGGAGCTCGGCCGCGAGGCATTCCTCGAGAAGGTCTGGGAGTGGAAGGAAGAATCGGGTGGCACCATCACCCACCAGCTCCGCAAGCTCGGGGTGTCGTGTGACTGGTCGCGCGAGCGCTTCACCATGGATGAAGGTCTGTCTGATGCGGTGAAGGAAGTCTTCGTTCGCTACTACGAGCAGGGGCTGATTTATCGGGCTGAGCGGCTCATCAACTGGGACCCGATCGGCCTCACTGCGCTGTCCGACCTCGAAGTGGAAAACGAGGAAGGGGCTCAGGGCGAGCTCTGGAGTTTTGCATACCGGCTCGATGCGCCGCACACCCGAGCGGATGGGTCGGTGATCGAAGAAATCGTGGTTGCCACCACCCGTCCTGAGACGATGCTTGGCGATACGGCCGTCGCGGTTCATCCAGACGACCCCCGCTACAAAGATCTCATCGGTCGAACGGTCAAGCATCCGTTCGTAGAGCGCGCCATTCCCATTGTGGCGGATGCCATTCTCGTGGATCCGGAGTTCGGATCGGGCGCTGTGAAGATCACACCGGCCCACGACTTCAACGACTTCGAGGTGGGCAAGCGTCACTCGCTGCCGATGATCAACATCTTCACGCTCGATGCCAAAGTGAACGAGGCGGGCGGACCGTTTGCCGGACTCGACCGATTCGAGGCGCGCACAGCGGTCAAGGCTGCCATCGCAAAGCTCGGTCTCGACCGTGGCAGCAAGCCCCACGAGCTGGCACTTCCGCGCTCACAGCGGTCAGGGTCGGTGGTGGAGCCAATGCTGTCCACGCAGTGGTTCGTGCGCATGAAGCCACTGGCCGGACCGGCTCTGGGTGCGGTCGAAAATGACTTCGTTCGGTTTGTGCCCAAGCAGTGGGAAAACACCTACTATGCCTGGATGCGTAACATCCGCGACTGGTGCATCAGTCGGCAGCTATGGTGGGGACACCGCATCCCTGCTTGGTACGACGCACAAGGGAATTGCTTTGTGGCCCGCACCGAGGCCGAAGCGCGCGAGAAGAACGACATCCCGGCCCACGTGGAGCTCACACAGGACCCGGATGTGCTCGACACCTGGTTCAGCTCGGCATTGTGGCCTTTCTCCACGCTTGGATGGCCCGACAAGACTGCCGAGCTCGCTCGCTATTACCCCACCTCGGTGCTCATCACGGGCTTCGACATCATCTTCTTCTGGGTGGCCCGGATGGTGTACAGCGGGCAGCACTTCATGGGCGAAGTTCCGTTCCGAGACGTGTACATCCATGCCCTCGTGCGGGACGAGTCCGGGCAGAAGATGTCCAAGACCAAGGGGAATGTGGTCAACCCGCTCGATGGAATCGCAGACTACGGGGCCGACGCCTTCCGGTTCACACTGGTGGCGATGGCCGCGCAGGGGCGCGACATCCTGTGGGCTCCTGCTCGTGCCGAGGGCTACGTCAAGTTCCAGAACAAGCTCTGGCAGGCGTTCCGCTTCGCGATGATGCACCTGGAGAAGTACGACCCGAGTGCTCCACGCACGTTGTCGGCCTACGACCACTGGATTCGCGCACGGATGGGCGCAGCGGTCGAGCGAGTTCGGGGCGGACTCGACACCTACCGGTTCAACGAAGTGGCCGGTGAGATTTACGGATTCACCTGGGATGAGCTCTGTGACTGGTACCTGGAGCTGTCGAAGGGGACGCTCTACGACGAGTCTGAGACTCCCGAAGCCGAAGCCCGTCGGCAGGGGGCCCGCCACACCTTGCTCGAGGTCTTCCACGCACTGATCCGCTTGGCACACCCCATCATCCCTTTCATGACCGAAGAGATGTGGCGGCGCTTGCCGGGTACCGAGGGCACGGTGATGCTGGCCAGCTATCCCGGCCATGGCGAGTTTCCGTCTGATGAGACCACTCTCGACGAGGTGGCACATCTGCAGGAAGCCATCGTAGCAAT
>CAJWOS010000549.1 GCA_913044235.1 uncultured Pseudomonadota bacterium | reverse complement strand
CTCGGCGCTCTCGATGCCAAGCGGGCCAAACAGACGTGTGCTGAGGTAGTCCGCACCCGAGTTCTTGGTGAGATGAGCGTGCGCTACGGCCGTCTGCACCATCGTGTCGCCGCTGGAGTAGCTGTAGGTGGTGCCGGGCACATCGCGCAGGGGATGGCCGGACACAAAGCTGGCCATGTCTTGCTTCCCCGCCCCGTAGAGCATTCCCACAATCGACGATGCCGTGGGCGATGAGCCTTCATAGGTCTCACGCCAGGCCAAGCCGCTGCCATGCTCCATCAAGTTTCGGGTGGTGATCGCACAGGATGTGGGATTCGCGACCTCGATGGAGTCACAGATCGAGGCATCGATGTCGAGGGTGCCGTCCAAGACCGCCATCCCCACAAGGGTGGCCACGAACGACTTGGTCGACGACCACAGCAAGTGCGGCTTGTCGGCGGTCCAGTCGCGGCCATACCGCTCGTAGATGACCTCCCCATCGCGAACAATCACCAGCCCGTCGGTGCGTACGCCAGTGCGTTCCTCTTCGTCGGTGCGCTCGGGAAAAGCGTAGGCCTCCAGTGCAACAAGCGCATCGCCAGCGGCGGAAGCGGCTTGCGCAGACGCATCCTTCCACTCTCCATCCGGCTCAGCAAAGGTGGGGCAGGCGGCATGCGCCGCGGTCAGCATCAAGATGGTGGTGTACATGGCTCCATGCTACCGCAACCCGTCAGAAATGCCTTCTACAAGCCTTGGTACGACCAGTCATGACCGAATCGTGACCGGACATCACCAGATGGTGACAGCACGCCGCCCAGCACCGGCTACACCTGCGGGACAGGAGACACCGTTGGCCCACATCCAGGAAGATGCGATCCGCGAGGAGCCACTGGCCGACGCCACCACGTCGGCCGGCGACACCGCCACGCTCCAAGCTCGCCGCGTTGCTGCCGCCGCGTGGCGCAAGCGGTGGTACATCGTGCGGTACCTGATCATTCAGTGCCTGGGACTGGTCGTGCCCTGGTTCGTGGGCATCTCCGGGTGGTCACTGGCGCTCGCCGCCGTCACCTACTGCATCGGCATGTTTGGGGTCACCGGCGGCTACCACCGGTACTTCGCGCATCGGTCCTACAAGACCAGTCGTCCCTTTGCAGTCGCCCTGGCCGTGATGGCACAAATGACCGCTCAAAAGGGCATCATCTGGTGGGCGCGCGGACACCGCCACCACCACCGGTTCAGCGACGCCGAGCGGGATCTACACTCTCCGCTGCAGCGGGGATTCGTGTACTCCCACGTGGGCTGGCTGTTCGACACCGACGACCACCCCTCCGACGACCCCGTTGCGGATCTCGAGCAGGTACCCGAGCTGGTGTGGCTCGACCGCCACTGGCTCGTGCCGCCCGTGCTCTGGGGACTCCTGTACTGCCTCGTGGGGGGCTGGGAAGCGCTGTTCACTGGGTACTTCTTTGCGGTGGTCCTCCTGCACCACGGCACGTTCACCATCAACAGCCTCTCCCACGTGTGGGGCAGCCGCACCTACGACACCCGCGACACGAGCCGGAACAACTTCGTGCTGGCTCTGATCACGTTTGGCGAAGGGTGGCACAACAACCACCACCACTACATGCGGTCCACACGGCAGGGCTTCCAGTGGTGGCAGCTCGACATCACCTACTTGGTGTTGAAGGGTCTCGAAAAGGTCGGCCTGGTGTGGGATCTACACGAGCCTCCCAAGCGGGTGTTGACCAAGAATCTGCTGCGCTGACCGCCGGCATCGGTACGCGGGCCACCGCCGCACCCCCTTCGCCACGGCCATCCAGCAACCCGTGAAGCGGCTGTCTCGCACGGGAAGACCCGCGTCCGTTGCCTTTGGGTCACCTCCGCACTCGTCGGGCCCGGTTACACGCCCGGACCGAATGATGGAGACCAGCCCATGGCCACCGATTTCCACCTCGTTTGTGCTCTTCCCGCGGCCCGCGCCCACCTGTGTGCGCGGGTTCTCGCCTCTGGGGGCGTTCCTCTAGTCGACCTCACCTGCGCACCCGAAGCGGTGGTGCTGCCGGCGGGTGCCTGGGTCCGCGTGCGTTCTCTCGAAGCAGTGCCGGGCGATGGCCCGGTGGTCTTGGCGGTGGGCACTCCCGATCCGGCCCCCATTCCCGGCCGTCCCACCTGGCTGGAAGTGACCGAAGCGCCCACGGTGACGGGAGGATTCGCCGGTATCCTGCTGCGCGGACAAGAAGCAGGCGGCCCCTGCGGCGCGCGTCCCGGCCTCGAGCTCCTGCGCTCCAGCGCCACCGATCTGCCCATCATTCTCGACGCCGGAATCGGTCCTGGAGATGTCGCCCAGACCGTTCGATCCGGGGCGATGGGCATCGTCCTGTCCGACCTCCTGCTCGGCCTGCCCGCACTCGAGCTGCCGCCCGCACTCCGCGCACGCCTCGATCGCGCCGACGACACCACATCGCACCTTGTCAACGGCTTTCGGATTCAGGCAGCCCCTCTCGCACCCGTGCTTCGGCGCCTGCTCTCGGGCGCAAGCTTTTGGGAGCAGACCCGTGGCTGGATGCGGACCGACAACCCCGACGAAACGGCATTCCCCGCAGGACTTGCCCTCGGTCGCGCTCGTGAAGTGGCTGACCGGTTCGACACGCTCGAGGGCCTACTGGACGTCCTGCGCACCGAAGCTGCAGCGAGCCACTCCGGGCGCGTGGTGCAGCGCACCATCCTGAGCGGGCGTCCCGAGCCGATTGCCATCATCGGGCTCGGATGTCGTCTCCCCGGCGCCCAGTCGGTGTCTGACTTCTGGCAGCTCGTCCTCGATGGCCGCTCAGCGATCGATGAAGTGCCCCACGAGCGGTGGAATCCCACCCTGTTCTGGGACGCCGACAAGTCGGTGCCCGACAAGACCTACGCCAAGATCGGCGGCTTCCTCCGCGAATTCTCGTTCAATCCTCGGCGCTTCCGCATTCCGCCCCGCGCCGCACGCTCCATCGATCCGGTGCAGCAGATCACGCTTGAGGCTGTGGCCGACGCACTGGAAGATGCAGGCCTCAAGGCCGGCCCTCGCGACAAGTCCGGAGCCGAGTTCGATCGGACCGCATGCGCGGTCATTCTCGGCAACTCTATGGGTGGCGAGTACACCGACGACTACACCGTTCGGGCACGGGTTCCAGCCTTCCAGGCAGCGCTCGCTGCCATCCCCCACTTCCAGCAGCTCGATGCCGACACCCAGCAGATCATCCTCAAGGCCTTCGGTGAAAACGTGGTCGAGGGCCTGCCGCCCATCAACGAAGATGCCATGCCCGGCGAGCTGGCCAATGTGATCGCGGGGCGGGTGGCCAATGCATTCGATCTCTCGGGACCCAACTTCACCGTCGACGCCGCATGTGCGAGCTCGATGGCAGCCGTGCAAGCCGCGATGAAGGGTCTTCAGCAAGGCGACTTCGACCTTGCCGTGACCGGTGGTGCCGACCGCTCGATGGGTGTGGCCACCTACACGAAGTTCTGCAAGATCGGGGCTCTGTCTCCCCGCCACAGTGTGCCGTTCGATGCCGACGCCGATGGTTTCGTGATGGGCGAGGGCGCCGGGGTGCTGATCCTCAAGCGGTTGTCCGACGCCGAGCGAGACGGAGACCGCATCTACGCTGTGATCAAGGGCATCGGTGGCTCCAGCGACGGGCGGGGCAAGGGCATCACCGCACCCAACCCGCGCGGCCAGAAGTTCGCCCTCGAGCGCGCCTACGATGCCGCCGACATCGATCCCGCCATGGTCGACCTCATCGAAGCCCATGGCACCAGCACCGTGGTGGGAGACAAGGTCGAGCTCGACTCCTTGTCCGATTTCATCGGGAGCGGACGTCGGGGCGACCGAGGTCCCATCCGCATCGGCAGCGTGAAGAGCAACATCGGTCACCTCAAGAGTGCCGCCGGCGCGGCGAGTCTCATCAAGACCGCCCTGGCCATCCACCACGGCATCCTACCGCCCAGCGCTGGCTACAAGAGCCCCCGCCCCGACATCGCCTACGATGTGATTCCGGTGCAGGTGCAAGCCGCAGCCGAGCCATGGGACAGCATGGGGCCGCGCCGCGCCGGGGTGAGCGCCTTCGGGTTCGGGGGCACCAACTTCCACGTGGTGCTCGAGCAAGCCGGCGCAGACCGCGTTCCCGCAGCGGCGACCAATGCCCACATCGAGCACACGCCCGTTCCACCCGGACTCTGGGCCCTCTCCGCCGAGAACCGCACCGAGCTCGTGGCCCGGTCCCAGCTCGACGTCCTGCCCCCGTTTGAGCCCAGCGCCCCCGTTCGGGTCGTGGCCGCTGCCGCCGACGCCGAGACCCGCACCGGACAGCTCACCCGCCTGCGACGAACCCTCCAGCGCGGATCCGATGGGGCCATGCTTCGCTCGCGAGGCATTGCCATCGAAGAAGAGTCGTTCGATGGCAAGGTAGCCTTCGTGTTCACTGGACAGGGCAGCCAGTACATCGGCATGGGCCTCAAGCTGGCCCAGCGCTACCCCATCGTGGCGAAGACTTTCGCCGAGGCCGACGCCGTGATGCTCCCCGAGCTTGGGCGGCCGCTCACGTCGTTCATCCGTCCAAATCCGAGCCTCTCGCAGGCGGAGCAGTTCGCCCAGCTGCAGGACACTGCAATCTCCCAGCCGGCCACCCTGGCGGTCGACATCTCGATCCTGCGGCTCCTGGCCGGCTTTGGTGTCTTTCCCGACATGGTGGCAGGACACTCCCTCGGGGAGTACGCCGCGGTGGTGGCATCGGGCATCATGTCCTTCGAAGACGCCCTGATCGCAGTCAGCGCTCGGGGTCGGGAAATGGCCGCCGTCAAGATCGACGACCCTGGCCGTATGGCGGGAATCGCAGCGCCTGAAGAGCGCGTGATCGAAGTACTG
>CAJWOS010000548.1 GCA_913044235.1 uncultured Pseudomonadota bacterium | reverse complement strand
CTCCATGCCGGTTCGATACCGCCACCAGCCGGATGTGCGGCTGGGTTCGCTTCAGCTGTCGTGCGGCCCAGGCTCCCACGGCGCCAAAGCCCTGGATGGCGGCCGTGCGAAGGTCGGCGGTACCGTCCCAAGCGCCGAGGCCCAGCACGAGCGCGCGACCGGTCCAGCCCGTCTCATCGATCGCCACGCCGAACCCGGCGGTCGAGTTTCCGGCGATGTGGTCGGTGAGATCTGGACTTGCGGCGATGGCGTCCTGCACATGCTCACCCACTGCCATGTCGGGACCAAAGATCGCTCCAGGTTCGAACTTCAGGACCTCGCGGTAGTGTGCGGCGAGCAGCTCGGCTCGACGGTGGTCGCTGGGCGGCGCATCGGGCCAGACCACCACGGATTTTTGACCATTGGCGGGGATCCCCGCACCGGGATTCTTGGAGGCCATCCCCGATGCGAGCTTGGCGACCTCGATTCGAGCGGCGGCATCGGTCGCCGACCGCACGATGCGCGACCCTCCGACCGAACGCAAGAATGTAGGGTGGCTCTCCACAAAGGCCGAAAAGGCACGTGCCCCGTTTTCGTGCACGGTCTGGACGAGGGTGCGCACTCGCTGCGAGAAGCCATCGTTGCTTTCGACCAGGACGTCGCGCTCGGCGATGACCTTGATAGCTCGGGAGTCGGAAGCCATGGAACGCTCCTCGAAGCTCGCCGAGAGGGCATGGCGGCGAGTCTGGATGACGGGATTGGCGTACTGGGGTGGTCGAGCATGCTCGGACGACGGATACTGCTTATCTCACTTCTTTGCCTTTTGACGTCACTGATCTTGCTTCTGCGGTGCTGTTCATGACTCGTCACCCACTCGCCGACTTGATCGCGGTGCGTCCCCGTCCAGACGACCCGACCGGAATGGTGGCAATCGGAGGAGCCGTGACCCCTGAAGCCCTGCTGATGGCGGTCCCGCTCGGCATTTTTCCCTGGACTGGCGAGGCGCCGATTCCCTGGTGTTCTCCCGACCCTCGGGCTGTCTTTTCCCCACGGTCGATCCGGGTTTCTCGCAGCCTCCGCAAGAGCCTGCGCAATCGGGGCTACCGGGTCACCTATGATCACGCATTTGATGCGGTGGTGCGCGCATGTGCCACCACGCCGAGGCCGGGTCAGCCGGGTACTTGGCTCACTCCCAATCTCACAGAAGCATGGTCGGTGCTCCATAAGGCCGGCTTCTACCATTCGGTCGAAGTGTGGTCCGGGGAGCATCTGGTGGGAGGTCTGGTTGGCATGGCCCTTGGCAGTGGCTTCTTCGGCGACACCATGTTTCATCGGGCGCGGGATGCGTCCAAGGTGGGCTTTGTCACACTGCTTCGTGAGCTGAACGGGAGCGGATACACCCTGGTGGATGCCCAAGCGTCCACGCCCCATCTTCGCTCCCTTGGGGCGATGCTCCTGTCGCGGCCGAGCTACTCGGTTCAGTTGAAGGCGGCGCTTCGGGCACGCTCTGCGCCTGGAAGCTGGAAGGAGGGCATCCCAGTGGTGGTGGTGCCTGATGCGTCGTCGGGTTCGCCAGAGGACTGAGTGGCGCATGTATGGTCCCGTGGACCACCACGCGGTTTCCATCGAGCGCCTCAGCGAGCCAAATGCCTGACTTGAGAGGAAAAATACGCTCTTCCATCCCCCAGACCACCATGGAGACCTCGCGCGCTTCGAGTGGCTGGTGGTCGATCAGCATCCGCTGACGAAGCGGTGGTTCAGGATGCCGCCTTTCCCGAGCCGCTGGAGACTGTGCGGGATGGGCGGTCCGTGGTGGCAGGGCTGCAGACGTGGCACTCCGGATGCGAGACGGATGTGGCGGTGGTAATCGGTTGCAGCCTTCCTCCCGACGAGTGCGTTCATGCTCTTCCTCCTGGCCCTGTCGCTGTTCGCTGCCGAGGCAAAACCGCTGGCGGCACCCGAAGCCTTGCCCGAGTGGGTGTCGGCGCGGGTCTGGCCAGACGAAGCGGGAGCGCCTGTGGCGATTGCGGAGCGCTACGGCGAGGCCGACCCTGGCCTTGGCGCCCACCGTGGGCTGCACTTCATGAATCTCGATGGCTGCTGGAGGCAGCATGCGGCGTATGGGGGCGACCTCGCGACATCCTTCTGTGCTGATCTTCGCGTAAAGCGGAACGGTCGTGCCAAGGCGCGCGTAACGGCACTGTCCGATCCCCGTCCTGGGCTGGAAGCCTGCATCGATGTCACTTTTGAGACTTGGGCGGGTGTGATGCGGGCGCCGGGACGCGGCGAGGTGTGTCGGGAAGTGCACACCAACATCTCGCGTGAGGCGGGCGGCGTCTGGACCCGAGAGCCCTGGGCAGAGGTCGGTCGGGCCGGCAGAATGCACCTCGACGCGGATCTACCGATCATTGAGGTGGGGCGGGCAAAGGCGGAACATGCCCTGATGCTGCAAAGCGATCCCGCATCTGGCGGACTGGTTCGGGTGGTCGCACCCATCGGTGCACGCGACCGGGCGAGCACAACGGCGCGACGACTCGTCACGGATCAGCGCGAAGCCCTGGAACAGTGCTGGCGGGATCACGCCCACTGGCGGCCACCCGATCCTCCCGAAGAGGGAGAGCCCTTGCTGGCCTTCACACTTGAGGTGACGGTGGGACCTGCAGGTGCAGAATCCGTAGTGGCCGGTCGCACGGCGCCGGTCACGCATGCAGACATGGCGCAGTGCGTGGCTGCGGCGCTGAATCAAGACGTGCCGCCCGAGCCGGGCGATCGAGTGATCGAGGTTCCGGTGGTGGTGATGCCGCGGCCGGAGTCGACGGAGACCCGCAGCACCGCGCTGGACGACGAGGACAACGGTTTGGAATAGGGACGGGGAGCCAGGAACCCCGAGGTCCCCATGTCTGCTTCGTATGCCCATCTGCTATCCCCGCTTGACCTCGGTCATGTCACCCTCCCCAATCGGGTCTTGATGGGGTCCATGCACGTTGGGCTCGAAGAGGAGGGCGGTCGCTTTGAGAAGCTCTCGGCTTACTTTGCGGCCCGCGCTCGTGGGGGGGTGGGGCTCATCGTCACGGGGGGAGTGAGCCCGAATGCGCAGGGACAGCTCAAGCCCTTCGCGGCCACGCTCTCCAGCCGGCGGGCGGCCCGAAGGCATGCCAGCGTCACGTCGGCGGTTCATGATGCCGGCGGCCGGATCGCTTTGCAGATTCTCCATGCAGGTCGGTATGCGTACCACCCGCTCAGCGTATGCCCTTCTCGCATCAAGTCCCCCATCACACCCTTTACGCCATTTGCACTCGGCGCACGGGGCGTCGAGCGCACCATCAATCACTTCGCGCGATGCACGGAACTGGCTCGAGAGGCCGGCTACGACGGCGTGGAGATAATGGGTAGCGAGGGCTATCTCATCAATCAGTTTTTGGTGGAGCGGACCAACCGGCGCACGGACAAATGGGGAGGCGCGTATGCAAATCGCATGCGCTTTGCGACGGAGATTGTGCGCCGGAGTCGAGAAGCGGTTGGACCGGACTTCATCATCATCTATCGCCTCTCGATGCTCGATCTCGTTCCGCAGGGCAGCTCGTGGACGGAAGTGCTGGAGCTGGCTGCGGCCATCGAAGCCGCCGGTGCAAGCATCATCAACACAGGGATCGGCTGGCATGAAGCGCGGGTTCCCACCATCGCCACGATGGTGCCTCGAGCCGCATTCACCTGGGTCACCCGACGCCTCAAGGAGTCTGGCGCGATCTCCATCCCGGTCATCACCTCGAATCGCATCAACACGCCCGAGATCGCCGAAGACATCCTGGCGCGCGGAGATGCCGACATGGTGAGCATGGCGCGTCCACTCCTGGCCGACCCCGACTTCGTACGGAAAGCGGCGGAAGGGCGTGCCGACGAGATCAACACTTGCATCGCCTGCAATCAGGCCTGTCTCGATCATGCCTTCCAGAACAAGCGAGCGAGCTGTCTCGTGAATCCTCTTGCCTGCTACGAGACAGAGCTCGTGGTGGCGCCCGCATCGCAACACCGCAAAGTCGCCGTGGTCGGAGCGGGTCCGGCCGGGTTGTCTGCGGCTTGTGTGGCCGCCGAGTGTGGGCACGATGTGACCCTCTTTGAGGCGCGTGACCACATCGGTGGACAATTCGATCTCGCACGTAGAATCCCTGGGAAGGAAGAGTTCGACGAGACGGTTCGCTACTTCCGTCGGCGAATGGAGGTGGCTGGTGTGCGCCTGGAGCTCGGGAACCGAGTGGCGTCGGCAGACCTCCGGGCCAATGGATTCGATGTGGTCATTGTCGCGACGGGTGTGAAGCCGCGCGAGTTGTCGATCCCCGGAATCGACCACGCGAAGGTGCTGAGCTACCCCGAGGCCATCCTCAATCCCGAGCGAGTGGGCACGCGAGTGGCCATCATCGGTGCCGGAGGCATCGGATTCGACGTGGCGGAGCTGCTGGCCACCCCCGCTGCCCACAAGAGAGCCCACCCCGACATCGCCGAGTTCATGGCGGAATGGGGGGTGAACCACGGTGACTGGGGGCTCAAAGAGGATGCGCCGCGAGGAGGGCTGGTCGAAGCCCAGAACACATCGTCCGAGCGCACCGTGTACCTCTGCCAGCGCAAGCTTCAAAAGCATGGGCGATCCCTTGGAAAGACCACTGGGTGGATCCATCGGGCCAGCTTGAAAAAGCGCGGTGTGCACATGCTTGGCGGCGTGACGTATCGTGGAGTCGACGATGCTGGGCTCCACATCGAGCAGGGCATGCTCCACCACCTCCCAGCAGCACGGTGAGCCTGGTCGCCGATGGCCGCACATGCGCCGCTACTCGATCGTCACTCATCTCGTGAATGTTTTGTGAGATTGTTCGTGCATTCAGAATACTCGACGACGTGCGAAAAAGAGACAAAGAGGGGCAGTGGCTCGGGCAGAGAGAGAGGGGGGGGGGGGGTTTTT
>CAJWOS010000547.1 GCA_913044235.1 uncultured Pseudomonadota bacterium | reverse complement strand
CTTCGCGAGGCCCCGGCCGCCCATGGCCTCGATGGTCCACACTTGTCCTTCGTTCGACGCCCGCCCCTCGCGGCCCGCGCCCGCGAAGAGCGCCCCCAACGCCGCGCCGTTCATGCCGAGCAGCTCCTTGCCCGTCGTCCCTTCGGGCACGACGACGTGGGAAAACCGGCCGTTCTCGGAGGTAAGAAGCCAGCGGTGGAACTGCTCCGCGCCCCACTCCATGGGATCGCCCCCAACACACGACCCCGTCTCGGCGAACAGTCGCGACGTCTCCACCACGGACTTGGTCATCAGGTCAGGAGCCATGAGGCAGACCGTCTCCAGCGAGTAGAGGGAATGAATGAGGTCCTCGGGAGCTGCCGACAGCGTCGCGACTATAGCGACGCTACATTCATCAAAACACCGCCGCAAGACGCGCGTCAGCGGCGCGGCTCGATACGGGATCCGCCGCCCCTCGTAGCGCGCGCGGAAGCAGTCCTTGAGCGCCATCAGGCTCAAATTGATGTCCGCGCTCTCGCGCTGGTGCTGCCGTCCTCTCATTTGCATCGTCTCCCACTTCCTCTCAGAACCCGCGAGATCCACGAAGGTCATAGTCACGTCATTGATGGAGATCTCGACGACGGCGTGCGCTGGCGTCTGGCCCGAGCACTGGCGCGGCACTCGGCCAGTACTGTGCGGGGCCAGTCCGAGGAGCTTGCGCTCTTGACGTCCGGACAGCTGAGTCGTGCCCGGTATCGCCGGGCGGTGGAAGGAAAGACAGGCAGCCTCTTCGCGCTGCCGGTGGAAGGCGCGGCGCTGCTTGCCGGTCGGTCTGCCGAGGACGCGCAGGCGCTCGGAGAACGGTTCACGGCACTGGGCGTTCTGTTCCAGCTTCAAGACGACGTTGTTGACCTGTACGGCGACAAAGGCCGGGGTCACCGGGGGTCCGATCTGGAAGAAGGCAAGGTCTCCGCACTGGTCCTTGCCCACTTGGAGCGCGTCCCAGAAGACTCGGAGTGGCTGTTGGCCCTGCTCGAGGCGCCTCGCGACGTGACCGGTGTCGAGGCCGTCGAGGAAGCCATTCAGCGGTTCAGAGAGAGCGGCGCGCTCGCCGATGTACTCGACGAAATCCGTTCGATTGGCGCGTCGATTGCTGAAGACAAGCTGCTCCAAGAAGAGCCTGCACTGGCCGCAGTGGCCAACCAGGTATGTCGCCTCGCGCTGCACCCCATCGCCCATTTGCTTTCATGACCGCTGCATCTGCCGAGCTCGTTGCCGATAGCCGTGCGGTTTTGTCGAAGCATGCCCGGTCGTTCCGGCTGGCATCGTATTTTCTTCCGGCTCGATGCGCGGACGAAGCAGCCATTACGTATGCTTTTTGCCGCCTCGCAGATGACCTCGCCGATGAAGCGCCCAGCCATGCACAGGCCGTGCACGACCTCGGAGCGCTCGCCGCGGAGATTCGGGGGCAGTCGTCGCCGCGACCGATTGTGGCAGCCTACAGTGGCGTCGCCACACGCCGGTCGATTCCGGAGGCCGCCGCCACGGAGCTTCTGCTCGGCCTGGAGAGTGATCTGGGCGCGGTTCGGATTGCAGATGATGAGGGCTTCGTGCGGTACTGCTACCGGGTGGCGGGAACCGTTGGGCTGATGATGAGTGGCGTGCTTGGTGTGGAAGACCCGCATGCACGAGCGCCCGCCGTCGACCTTGGCGTTGCGATGCAGATCACCAACATTTGCCGCGATGTGCTCGAAGACGCTGGTCGGGATCGGGTCTACATCCCCGAGTCGCGGCTGCGCGCAGTTGGACTCTCCCATGCCGACTTGCTCGACCCGGATTTTGTGCACAACGCAGAAGGACGAAAGCGTCTATCGGGCGTGATAGAAGACCTTCTGGAGATGGCGGAAGCGGCCTACACGCGTGGTTGGCGGGGGATGCACTTCATCCCTGCACGACCACGGACAGCCATTCTCGTCGCAAGCGTGCTGTACCGCGATATAGGCCGCAGGTTAAGGTTTGTACATAGCTCGGACCCCCTGCATGGCCGCACGATGGTCCCGTTCCTGGGTCGCGTTCGGGGGCTGCTGCACGGTGTGTTTCTCGCCTTGCATCCGGTCTCTTGGGGGTGGATGCAGAGACAGTCCGAGCCCACATCGCCCCTGTCCGCGCACATGCGGGGACTGGGTGGTGCTCCGGCCTGAGTGCACATGCTCTCCCTGTCGTCTGCAGAGGACCCGATGCCCTACCGAATCAAGACCGTTGCCGACCTCATCGGCGTACCGCGCGCGACGCTGCTCGCGTGGGAGCGGCGCTATTCGGTGGTCACACCAGAGCGGCACAACAACGGGTATCGGGCGTACAGCGAGGAGGATGTTGCGGTTCTTCGCGCCGTAAAAGCCCTCGTTGACCGCGGGCTCAAGGTGAGCGAAGCGGTTTCGCAGGTCAAGGAGCGGCCTCCGATCGTGCCGCGAGGGGAGACCAGCGCACTCGATAGCCTTCGCCGGCACCTGTTCGACGCCCTCCTGGCGTATGACCGTGATCGTGCCATCGGCTTGCTCCAGCAGACTTCGATGATGAGCTTCGAGGTCCAGATCGAGCGCATCTACAAGCCCCTTCTCACTGATGTGGGTGAGGCGTGGTGTGAAGGCCGCGCGACCATCTCGCAGGAGCACTACGCCACGGGGTTTGTGCGCGAACGCCTGACGGCTATGCTTGTCGCGCTGAATGCCGGGCCGCGTGGTGGTGGTCGGGTGCTGTGCTCCGGATACAGCGATGACCCCCATGAACTGCCGGTGATGATTCTCGCCATCTACCTCGCGCTTGCCGGCTTCCGGGTGATGCCCATCGGTGTGGCAGTACCGGTGGAAGCGCTGGCGCGAGCCGTCCGCGACTCGGGGATCCAGCTTGTGTGTGTCTCGCTCACACTGCCGCGGAGCTCAGCAGAAGTCCGGGTCTTTGAGGAAAAGCTTCTCAACTATCTGCCAATGGACTGCACCGTCGCCTTGGGCGGTTCGGGCCTGCCCGCGGAGTTCACGCCCAACGACCGGGTTCGGTTGCCCGGCTCGGTCGATCACTTGATCTCACTTGGCCGCTCCCTGGAGCTTCGCTCCTGAGCCTCAGGACGCGCGCGACAACAGTGCAGGCAAGCTGTCCAGGTCCAAGTTACCGCCACTGAGCACCACCCCGACGCGTGCACTGGGGGGGAGAGCGTGTCCATCTGTCATCAAGACGCCCAGCGCGATGGCGGCACTTGGCTCCACCACTAGCTTGGCCCGCTCGTAGAGCAGGCGCATGGCCTGCTTCGTGGTGCTGTCTTCAACCCGCACCACGTGGTCGACACGGTCTCGGACGAGGGGCCATGTGTATTCGCCCAGCTCGGTTCGGAGGCCATCGCAGATTGTGCGAGGGCCTTCGGGAGGATGGCCCAGCCGTCGCCCTGCTTGTCGTGACCGCCATGCGTCGTCGGCACCAGCCGGCTCCGCACCGATCACGGTCACCTCAGGCGCGAACGCTTTGACTGCGACCGCGATTCCGCCGAGCAGTCCTCCACCTCCCAGTGGCACAACGACCGCATCGAGACCGCTCACCTGATCGAGGAGTTCGAGTCCGCAGGTACCCTGCCCGGCGATCACATCGGGGTGGTCTGAAGGGGAGATGACCGTGCCTTTGGCCTCTTGTGCAAGCGCGCCGACGGTTGCGATGCGGCTAGCGAGCGTGGGTTCACACAGCACCACGTGGGCTCCGTATCCCCGCACTGCCGCCTGCTTGACGGCCGGCGCGCTGCTGGGCATCACGATGGTGGCGTGTACGCCAGCGGAGCGTGCTGCAAGCGCAAGTCCTTGGGCGAAGTTTCCGCTTGAGTGGGTGAACACACCGAGTGCTCGAGTGGGGGCCGGTAGGTTAAAGACCGCATTGAGTGCACCACGCAGCTTGAACGAACCGCCACGCTGGAAAGACTCACACTTGAAGTGGCAGTCGAACCCAACGATGTCGTTGATGGAACGGCATCGGACCACAGGTGTTCGATGCACATGCGGGCCGATGCGGGCTGCCGCCGCTTGCACATGCGCACCTTGGACGGGGTCGGAAGCATTCGTGCTCATTGTCCGCTGAACTCCGGTGGGCGACGTCCCAGAATCGCCGCGACCCCTTCATCATGGTCGGCCGTGTTCTGAACGATGCCCTGATAGGTCGCGGCGAGGTCGAGGGCATCATCGAGAGAGAGGGCTTGGCTGCGGTAGCAGAGTTGCTTGGCCAGGCGCACACTCAATGGTGCATTGGCCGCCAGCTCGGCGGCGTACTCGAGCGCCCGACTCCGGACTTGGTCGGCGGAAACCACGGCGGTGACCAGTCCAATTGAGAGTGCGGTCTGGGCGTCGATGACCCGCCCGGTGAGGATCAGCTCGAGTGCTTTGGGGAATCCCACCACCCTCGCCAGGAGCTTGGCGCCGCCATCGCCGGGTATCAGACCCACCTTCACGAATGTGGAGCCGAGCTTCGCGTGTTCGGCGCAGACGCGCAGGTCGCACATGCATGCGAGGTCGAGTCCAGCCCCGATGGCGTGGCCGTTCATCGCCGCGATGACAGGTTTGTCAAACCGCGCCATTCGGCGAGGAATCGACTGGATTCCGCGGATGTAGCGGGCGCGGAGCTCGACCGGACCGCCGGCGAACATCCCAGAATGGTCGCGCATCGCTTTGAGATCGCCACCGGCCGAAAACGCGGGGCCGGCTCCCGTGAGAATCACCACACGGACATCCTCGTCTGCCTCCAGATGGTCGAGTGCTGAGCAGAAGCCGGCCAACATTTCGTCGCTCCAGGCATTCCGAAAGCCGGGGCGGTCGAGCGTGAGCCACGCCACATGGGGGCGCTTCTGGTCAACGGCAAGGTGAACGTGGGGGCCGGCATCGAAGGGCATGGGCTGCTCCGGGAAACGAGTGGCCTCTCATTGCCCGCTCCACCTGCAGGGCGCCAGCCAGAGTCCCGTGGGAAGTCGTGGATGGAACGGTTGCGCCGATGGGATCCCAAGTCCGCATCCAACATCC
>CAJWOS010000546.1 GCA_913044235.1 uncultured Pseudomonadota bacterium | reverse complement strand
AGACCGACCCGGCGACCCCAACACCCGAGGCGTCGCCGGAGGCCGCACCAGCGCCCGAAGCGCCATCGCCTCCCCACACTTCGGGCATGCAAACCCATCCACGCCGAACACACGACACAGCAGCGCGCTCCACGACCGCCAGCGCGCCTGCCCCCGCGCACGCTTTCTCTAGAAGACCTCTCGCGGATCGTGGTGCTCCCCGTTCGTGCGGGCTTGCGGGTCGGGGGTCAGCTGGTTGAGCAGCGAGTAGTCGGTGTGGGTGGCCACTTGCTGCATGGTCGCATCGGGCCGACGAGCATCGGAGCCTGGGCTGGTCGTGGTCGCTTCGCAGATGGTGGGGAGGGTTCAACTCTCAGGAGCGCCTTATCTGACCCGCATGGACAGCGGCGCGTCCGTTTCCAACGAGCCGCTGAGGGCCAAGTCTTCAAACGAATGGCCTGCTGAAAGGCACGTGGGCAGCCGCAGTGTTGTACAAGAGCAGCCTGACGAGACACCATCGCGAGGAGTACTCCACATGTGGTCATGTTTGCGCAACCTTGTGCTGATGTTGGTTGGATTGGGTGCCTGCGGTGGCGCCGATACGCCAGAGCCTTCCACGGCCCCTGCCCCCGTCACTGACGAGGTTGCTGTCGCGGAGGTGTCTTCCGAGCCGGTGGTGGTGGCTCTGGAAGCACCCGAATTTCTCGGAATGGCGAGCCATGGGGGGCGGTCCGCGGCCGAGATGACGCCTGAAATGGGCCCACCCCATCCAGCCCCCGCAGAGGGAATGATCTTCACCGCCATCCCCTATGGCCTGGGCCGGGCCGTGCTTGGCTTTGCGCCCGGGCCGGATGGCTGGACGGTCAGCGCAGATCTGGATGCCGATGGCCAGCTCTCGGCATCAGAGCAGGTCGCGATGGTTGGCTCGGAGACTGGAGTGTTCAGGGGCACACTGCGTAGCCACATTGTTCGGGGAGACGTCAAGGTGCCGGTCTCCGTACAGACTGCGGTCGAAGACGCGGATGGAATCTTGCGCGTCCGGTTTGGCGCTGAGCAGGGCCGCAGTGGACAGCTTCCCGGTGGCGTGGCGGTAGAGGTCAACACCCACGGTGGACTGTACGACCATCCCGAAGCCACCATCACGGTAGACGAGAATGGAGACGGCAAGCCAGACTTGGAAAATTGGCTTGTGAAGTACACGGTCGCAGACCGGGTGGTGGCCGCGCGCGGCCAGCGGTGGGAGATCTACCTGAGTCCGGATGGGGAAAGCATGACGGTCTCCCCCACAGATGAGCCCCTGGTCGGACTGCGGGCTGGCCTTCCGGCGCCGCCCTTTTCAGTAGTCGCTTCCGATGGCGAGACCCATGATCTGGCACGCTACACGGGGTCGCCGCTCCTGATCGACTTCTGGGCGACCTGGTGTGCACCCTGCATTGCGCTGCATCCGGAGGTGGAAGCTCTTGCGGGTCGTCACAAGCTCGCAGTCATTGGGATTTCCGCCAATGACACCCAGGTGGAAGTCGACCGCTGGCTGAAGAAGAACCCCACGCCTTGGCCGTCGGCTGCCATCGGTCCGCAGGGAGAGGCCAACCTCGCCTATGGCATCTCGCAGTGGCCTTCCCATGCGCTGATCGACGCAGAAGGCCGCCTCGTTGTGCTCGGCAGCTTTGCAGCCATACGTCGGGCCCTCGGAGAGACCATATAGAGGCCTGGCAGCTGGTCTCGACCAGGGGGGCAGGACTCATCCGTACCTGCAGATGAAAAGGAGGCTCGCTTTCGGTAGGGTGGCGAGGTTGTTCATGTGCTTGACCAGACACCCCTCGACCCGAGAGTTCCATGATGATCGGTATGATCGCCGGTTTGAGGGATAGGAAACAGGGCGGTCTTGAAGGGCGCTGCTGTGGCGTGTCTCCGCAACTGCCCTCCGGCCCAAAGGCCAACCTAAGCCGGGAGGCGGGCGCTCCCTAGGCTTGAGAGTAGCGTTGACGGGCTGATTTCAGGAGGTTGATGCGCTGCGGTATGGCGGCGTCGTCAAATTGCCCGAGCAGGATTCAGTCTGATTCCGTTCGAGAGTGGCTGATGTCTCCGATCCCTTTCGCGGAGACGACCGTGTGGTAGCCTCCAAGGCCATGCTCGCGGCTTGCCTCACCCTCCTCGTCACCCTGCCTGCCCTGGCGGTCGGTGCGGCGCCGGCGTGGTCCAATGGGGGCTTCGAAGACGGACCTCCCGGAGCCGAGGTGCCGGGATGGACGGTGACCCCGGGCAGCAAGGCCGAGGTGCGCATCGACGCGACTGCTCCGGGACGGCAGAGCCTCGCCCTCGCGCGGGGAGCTGTGTCGCAAAAGCTTGGTGTCGAAGGGCTGGCGGGGCACCGAGCGGTGATCGGACTGCAGGTGCGCCCGGAAGACGAAGCAATCGCTGAGCTGCAGGTCGTCGCTCGGTCCAAGGGTGAACGGGTCTGGGTGCGGCGGGCCCTGCTTCGGGGCTCCGACTGGTCGCCCGCAGGCCTGGGCGTGGAGCTTCCGGAGGCCGATGCCCTGGAGCTGGAGCTCACGGTCACCGCACGGGGCAAGGGTGGCATCCATGTGGATGCGGTCGAGCTAACCGACCTCGGTCGCCTTCCCCCCGTGGAGACCGCTCCGCTGAGTGCCGGGGCGGCCGAGCGGATTCGTGCCTTCTCAACGCTCTATGCGCAGGTGCGGTGGTTTCACCCGGCCGACGCCACCCTCGTCGCGGACTGGGACGCCATCGCCGAGCAGGGTGTGGCTGCTGCGGAGCAGACCGAGGACCTGGACGCCCTGGCACAGCAGTGGCAGGCGCTGCTGGCTCCGGTCGCTCCGACGGTGCAGGTCTGGTACGGCGAGGCCCCGGCCGCGGTCGCTCCGGCCGGCGGAGACCGCTCGGTGGCCTGGTACCACCTGGGCTCGGGACTCTCGCTCGCGCTGACGGAGACGGGCCGCCCGTCGGACCTCAATTCCTCCGTATACCGGCGGTTTCGCGTCGACGACCAGGGGGCCTGGTGGTCGGGCGTGACGCGCACCCAGACCCTCGACACCCTGGATGCCCGCGCCTGGCAGGGGCAGACTCTGCGCCTGGAGGTGGAGGCCGAGGTGGAGGGCGGGCTCGACGCCACCGTGGGCCTTCGGGTGCCGGGCTCCGAGTCGGGGATGCTCTCTCCGCGAATGGCATCGGGCACCACCGAGCTGCTCTTCCAGGTGCCCGACCGTGCCGAGGAAGTCGATGTGGTGCTGCACCTGTCGGGCCCCGGAGCGCTGGAGCTGAGGCGGGTGGAGCTCGGTCCGCGGCTGGAGTCTCCGGTGCGGCAGCTCGTCTCCTTCTTTGGTCTGCTCGGCCTGTTCAGCCTGCTCAGCGGAAGCTTCGCCATGGCGGGCGCAGTCTACAGTCGGCGCACCATCGGCGGCTTCGTGTCGGCCACCATCGTGCTCACGCTCATGGCCTTTCTCGCAGGGCAGGATCCCCAGCTCGCACGCTGGCTGCCCTTTCCCCACCTGCAGAACGTGGATGCACTCCTCCAGCAGGACCCGGTCGCGCTTGCGGGAGCCACCGAGGACCTGGGCGAGGCCACCTCACTCGGACACAGTCTACTGGCGGTCGTGACCTGGATCCTCCTGCTCTTTGCCGCCGCCATGCTGAAGATGCGAAGGATGGAGGTGCGAGGTGGCGGTGACTGAGTCGTCGGCCGTTCGCATCGCGGGCCTCACTCGGCGCTATGGCAGCCGGGTGGCGGTGGATGCCCTCGATCTCGAGGTGCCACGGGGCGTGATCTTCGGCTTCCTGGGTCCCAACGGAGCCGGCAAGACCACCACCATCCGAATGCTGCTCGGCTTGAGTCGAGCCGACGCGGGCGAGGCATGGATCCTGGGGCATCACTTCCAGCGGGAGCGAGCGGCCATCTGTCCCCGGGTGGGCGCCATCGTGGAGACCCCCACCTTCCACACCGAGCTCACCGGAATCGACAACCTGCGGGTAGTGGCCTGGACCAGTGGGGTCTCGCCGGGACGGACCGCCCTCAAGGCCGTGCTGGAGCGGGTGGGCTTGCAGGGGCGCGGCGAGGAGCCGGTCAAGGGCTACTCCCTCGGCATGCGGCAGCGCCTCGGGCTGGCCGCAGCCCTGGTGCACCGACCGGAGATGCTCTTCCTCGACGAGCCCACCAATGGCCTCGACCCGGCGGGCACCATCGAGGTGCGGCGTCTTCTCACGGAGCTTGCCGAAGGCGGAACCACCATCTTCTTGTCCAGCCACATCCTGCACGAGGTGGAGGCTGTGTGCAGCGAGCTGGCGATTCTCCACCAGGGACGGCTCCGCTTGCGGGGAGAGCTGACGGAGCTCCTGCGGCAGGAGGACTGCTTTCGGCTGCGGGTCTCCCCTCGGGATCGAGCGCAGGCCCTCCTGGTCGAGCAGGGACTCACGCTCCGCCTTGCGGGCGAGGACTCGCTGGACGTGGAGGTGGCGGAGGCTGATGTCCCCGCCCTGGTGAGGTCGCTGTGTGGCGCGGGCGTTGACGTCTACCGGATCACTGAGGTGGGAGGTACCCTGGAGGACCTCTTCATGCAGTGGACCCGGGAGGCAGAGGCCCCATGATGTCTTCCCTGCTGCTCCTGCGCGCCGAGCTGCTCAAGCTCCGTCGGTCCCAGGTGTTCCTGGTCGTCCTGGCGGTGATGGGGGTCTTGTCCGTGGCCGTCCCCAGCTACTGCGCGCTGATGCTGGGCCTGGCCGGCAGCGACACCTGTGCCACGGAAATGGTGGTCTGGCCGAACAGCCTCGACGCGGCGCTCTCTTTCTGCGACGGGCTCAGCTTCCCGCTCGTGCTCCTCGTGTACTCCTGGTTCGTCGGTGCGGAGTTCAGCCGCGACACCTGGAAGATGAGCCTGCCCCGACGGTCGTGGCGGTGGCCCTTTCTGGTGGCGAAGGCCCTCGTGTGTGGGCTGGGCGTGCTGCTGATCTGCGGCGTGTCGGTGGTGGGATGGGTCAGTGTGGCGGCGGTGAGCAGCCCGCTCATCGGCCACTGCAGCGACGTGCGAGGCCGGCG
>CAJWOS010000545.1 GCA_913044235.1 uncultured Pseudomonadota bacterium | reverse complement strand
ATCGACCAAGCCGTGCTCGAGGGCTTGTTTGCCAGTCCACACACGGCCCTGAGCGACGGCCTCGAGGTCTTCGATCGCCATACCACGCCCCTCTGCGGCTTTCGTAGTGAACACCTCGTAGAAGCCGGAGAGGAACGACTGGAACTTGGCTCGCTCCGCTTCATCGAAGTCCTTCATGGGCGAGAGCAGAGCGGCGTAGCGGCCACGCTGATCGGTGTGCATGTGCACGCCGAAGCTCTCGTAGACGCCCGCGAGGTTCATCTTTCCGCCGAAGACACCAATCGACCCTGTAATGGTGCCGGGACTCGCGAAGATCCGGTCGGCTGACATGCTCATGTAATAGCCACCGCTTGCGGCGTAGTCGCCCATGCTCACGATGAGTGGCTTCTCGGCCTTGGTGCGAATGATCTCGCGCCACATGCTGTCGCTGGCAGAGCCACTGCCGCCGGGGCTGTTGATCCGGAGTACGACCGCCTTGATCGAGTCGTCTTTACGAGCGGCCTTGAGCTGGGACACTACAGTGCGGTCGCCGATGTAGCGGCTGCCGAACATGTCTTGTTCGCTCTTCCCCGAGACGATGGCCCCTTCGGCGTAGATGACGGCCACCTTGTCCGAGCCCTGGCGCCACATCTGGCGCTGGTCGCGAAGGTAGTCGGAGAAGGAGCGGAAGTCGGGCTGTTCGGCATCGTCGGCTGAATCGGTGTCGTTCGAGGGCTCGGCGCCATCATCGGCGTCGGCGTAGGCAAGCAACGCCTTCCGCGCCTCGTCTGAGTAGGAAAGGTGGTCGACCATGCCGGCCTCCAGCGCGAGGGCGGGGGTCATGGGCGGGTCTTCGAGCCATGCCTCCGCGACTGCGCGCTCCACGCCCCGCCCATCGGCAATCGTGTCGAGCATCTGTCCATAGATCGAGTCGAGCAGGGCATCGTTCGCCGCCTGGGCCGCCTCGGATGGGCCGGTGCGTTCGTATGGCTCTACCGCACTCTTGAAGTCCCCCACGTGAGCAAAGTTCGCCGACACACCGTATCGCTCGAACGTCTCGGCGTAATACATCCGCGTGGTGGTGAGTCCCTCAACGAAGATGAGTCCGGCCGGTGCCAGGTGGATGGTGCAGGGGCTTGCGAGGACGAATTCCTTGGAGGTGAGGGTGTCGGCCCAGACCACACAAGGCTTCCCCGCCTCGCGGACTTCGAGGAGCGCCGAGTGGACCTCCTGGACTGCGGCCCAACCACTTCCGATGGGTCCAAGCTCGACGTAAAGGCCCTCGATGTCGTCGTCGTGCGCTGCCGCCCGGATGGTGGCCGTGAGCTCTGTGGTGAGGGGCGGAAGGTCGAGCGGGTCCACGAGCAAGGCATCACTGCCCGGGGCTTCGATGAACTGACCCGCGATGCGTGCCTTGAGCCATCGGGGCTTTCCATCGAGGCTGGGTAGATCCGATTGGAACAGGAGTACGAGAGCCACGGTTCCTGCGATCAGGATGACGCCTCCAAGAAGGGCGACAATCAGGAGCAGACGAGTCTGTTTCTTGGCCACATCCACCTCAACCGGAGACCGCGCACACCTCCTTCGGTGGGGGCGGCGGGTCGTCAGACGGCAATCGGAGGCTTAGTCCGTCTAAGTGGGGAATGCCCGGTTCGATGGACCCGGATGTCAAAACCTCGGCGCAACCCAGCAGGAGGTTCTGCGCGCAGCCAGCCAGGAACGAATGGGCGCGAAGACCGTGCCCATTGCCTCCGGACTGAGGAGCGGGTCGAAGTGCCCCCAAGTGCGATCCAGCACCAGGCTTTCACAGTGCTGTGCGCCTTCCACGAGGGGCGCAACGGCTTCGGGTGGGCATAGGAGGTCCCCACTGGCCGAAATCACGAACATCGGCGTGCGCTGATGGCGAAGCGCGACGGTGTAGTCCACCGTGCCGCTGCGGTCGGAGAGGTGGCCCTGCTCGAACCACATGGCGCCCTGACGAATCAGGCCCATGCGCACGGCTTCAACCCCATGCAGGAGCAGTGAGCGTCTCTCGAGCGAATCGGAGCTTCGGGTGAGGGGCGCGATCACATGTTCACCAGGACCGGGCGCCAACACATCGGCGACCGTGCCGATGGGGATGCGCCACTCGGGGGGCAGCCATGCCGCGACGCGTCCGGCGATTCGGGCTCGGGTGTGCGAGTGCGGAAAGCAGACCGCCGCTGTGAGTGAGACGAGCCCCGCGATTCGATCGCCACCGAGTGCGAGGTGGATCATAGCCACCTGGGCACCGATCCCGTGGCCAATCCACAGCACGCGTTCTGCGCCGGAAACAGCGCGGATTCGCTCCAGAGCCGCGGGAATGTCGAAGCTCGCAACCGCGTCCATATCGCAGTGCTCGATGCGCGCGGGAGGTCTCGCTCGCGGGGTGCCGCGATGGTGGAACCACCACACGTCGTACCCAGCTTGATGCAGCAGCCGAGCAAGCGATTGGTCGGGGAGTGCATCGAGCGTGTGGTCGCCTGTACCGAGCTCTGTCGCCAGCACCACGGGTTCCCCCCGTGCACCGGGCCGAGGCACGATTCGACGCAGCGGCAATTCCCACCCATCCTCCGTAGAGACCCATCGCGCTTCGGTGGGCGTGCGCTCGGAGCGCTTTGCGAGGGGCTCGCGCGGATGCCGCAGTGCCCAGGCCGATGCAAGAGCACCACGCGCCAGCCGACGCGCTAGCGGGCGGGCGATTCGCACTCGGGGGCGTTCGGCCGCTGGGGCCAATGGGGGAGACTTGATCATTCGAAGCCTCTCCTGCTGGAGAGGAGACAGGACGCGTCGCGGGTGAGTCTGCTCAAAGCAGGCCGGGGCCTCACCCAACCCATGGCCTGACTGCACAACACTGCTGTGACGCAAGGCGTCACTTCCGCTCCATCCAACGTCGGCATGCGACGCGTCCTGTCGAGATTGGTGGGGACCGAGCCCCGTCCCGAGCGTTGTACTACGGAAGACTTGACACGTAAAGACCTGTCTTGTTTTCCGAGAGCGCGAAGCGGTCTGCTTTCCTTGAGAAGGACGATCGTATCGGACGTCCTGAGAACCGAGCCAAATGCGCCACAAACGAGCCTTCGGCGAGGCTCGGAGGGAAGCGTATGGGTGCGGGGGGCGCCGGTTGCTCAGATACCCGACGCTTCTAGCGGCATGTAGTGGCGCTCGATCTTCGCCCGCTGAGAGAGGTCGTCGAGCCACGCAAGGAAGAAGCCCTGTCGCTTGGAGTTGAGCGCCTGTCCCTTGAGCATGGGCTTGATGATTTCAAACTGGGCATCATCAGGCTTTTCCACCGAGGTGACCTCGACCAGCACTGTTCCCACGGAGGTCGTGAACGGTGTGCCGAGGACGCCAGGGTCGGGTAGTGCGGTCAGCGCAGCAGTGAGCGCTGGGCTGCTTCCTGCGCCCACGAGCTTCGGCTGTGTGGGCGAGAATGGACCGGCATCTTGAACCCGGAGGCCCAGGCTCGCCAGACGCTCAGTCGGCGGGGCGCCGGCAGACCATCCCTCGAGCAGCTCGGTCGCGATCTGGGTCGTGAAGGCCGCCAGCTCGCCCTCGGCGATGATCTCCCGTGCGATGGTGCGCTTGGCATCGTCGAACGAGGTCTCTTCGGCGTCTTTGAGTTCTTGGACGGACGCGAACAGCAGACCCCGCGGGGTACTCACAATATCGGTGATTCCGCCCTTGCCTGCGTCGACCATAGCCTTTGCCAGGTTGGCGTCGATTTGGTCTTCGCGGCGCATGCCCTGCTCCCCGCCTCGAGCAGCGGTGAGATCCTCGCTGTACTGACGGGCGAGGGAGGCAAAGTCGACGCCTGCACGGGCCTCGGCAAGGATGCCCTGCAGGCGGGTGCGAAGCTGGTCTTCGGGAACTTGGCCCTGGTCCTCGGTGAGGTCGGTGCGCAGCAGAATCGTGGCGTATTGAATCTTGCGGGGCTGGCTCCAGCGGCGTGCCTTCTCCGCTTCATACCGGGACTTTACCTTGCCTTCCTCGGTAGCCAGGACCGCCTCGATGGCATCGTCAGAAACAGGCACATCGTCCTTGAGGAGGTCTGGGCTCAACATCACCCAACGCGCAGACATGGTGGTCTGTTCGGTCATGAACTTCTGCTTGAGCTCAGCATCGGTGACACTGACCCCGAAGATGACGGCCTGCTGTGCCTTCGAGAGCAGGATTCGACGCCGCAGGTCAGCCTCGAATCGGTCTTCTCGCCAGCCATTCATCTGGAGCGCCTGGTCCATCAGCTTTTTGCTGAACACACCCTCGGTGTCATGGAACGACGGGTCGTCCATGATTGCAACCGCCACTTCGTAGTCGGAAACATGAAGATCCATGCGAGAGGCTTCTTCCAGGAGAAGCTCTTCCCGGATCAACTGGACGATGATGTCTTCTTCAAGGGCCGCGCGCTGTGGCTCCGTGAGGGACATCCGGCCGGCGCGAGAGCGCATCTCCTTCTGCAGCGGTGTGTCGGTGATGCGCGTGCCATTCACCGTTGCGATGGTCTGCGTCTGGCGCTGGCCACCGATGCCCCAAAAGACGAACACAATCACAATGGCCCCAAAGAGGAGCTTCATGATTGGGCTGTTTGCACCCTGGCGGATGTTCTCCATCACCGGCATTTGTCACCACCCGATTGGGGCCGGCGTCACTGGATCCCAGGGGGGAAAGCACCGGCTTGACGGGCGCGCTTACCGCAGCCTTCGAATGCCAGCAACCCCTAGGGAGCGTCCCTGTAGGGATGCGGGGCCTTAATTCCGGGTCCAGAGGGTCTCCTGCGTGTCTTCAGAGAGTGCGTTGCGTTGGTAGCGTTTGCGTGCCTGGGGCATCCAATCGCGGAGGTTGCGCTTCCGTTGACCATGGCTCGGATGAGTCGAGGCAAAAGCGGGCACCGAACCTCTTCCCGACATCTCATCCATACGATTCCAGACCTCGACCGACTCTGTGGGCGGGTAGCCGGCCCGCGCCATGTACATCATGCCGATGACA
Source organism: uncultured Pseudomonadota bacterium (assembly GCA_913044235.1). Lineage (GTDB taxonomy): Bacteria > Myxococcota_A > UBA796 > UBA796 > UBA2385 > CAJWOS01. The sequence continues at coordinate 76 of CAJWOS010000545.1, read as the reverse complement.
TCGGCGCCCTTGGCGATACAGTGGCCGTGCCCGCGGTGGGTGGAGATGATCGTGTCCTGGTGGTCCAGGTGTTCGC
>CAJWOS010000544.1 GCA_913044235.1 uncultured Pseudomonadota bacterium | reverse complement strand
CGCCGATGGAGTGGGGGGCGGTTATCTCGATGTGGCGCGCTCCGACGATGCGGTGGTGGGGCAGAGTGGGTTCCTCGCACGCCAGCCCGATGTGCAGGTGGCGCTCGAGCTGGGAGCCGAGCACGCGGAACACGACCGGACCCGCCCGATGGTACGGGTTGCCGTCGTCGGAGACGAGCTTGGGAGCGGCGCGCCGATGCAGGTCCTGGCCACCATCACCGATGGCACTGCGGGGATGGCTGTCCAGTGCACCACGCCGGTCGGCACCGATGCGTGTACTCTGTTCGGTGCCTGGACCGAGGACAAGGGCTCAGGGACTTCCGCCTGGAGCGTTCAGGTCGACGGTGTTCGACTGTCTTCGGGCATCATCATCCGCCCGGAGATGGACCCGGCGTAGGCTGCCACGTGGAACCACGCAGACTCGCGCCTGCTCGATGGGCCAGCCAAGGAAACCAAGGAAGCCAGAAGAGTGCGATTCCAGCAGAGCATCGCACCGGTGCCCGGAGGAAGCCCGGTCCCGCTGCCAAGAGCGTGACCGGGGTGGCCCCTCACGGGCGCATGCAAGCACAGCGTGATGCTCACCGCTCGGCAAGCCGCTCTCGCGACATCAGGAGCTTCAGCACGGCGTCTGCGCCACCCTCTCCGTTGACCTGGATGTCGGCATCAGGGTCGCCATCGCCGATGCGCACCCGAATGAACCGGTCGGTCCCGGCGGCCTGACGTGTCGGTGCCCAGGCGTCGGTCTCGGTGGCGCTCACGATGGCGATCAGGCCGGCATCCGCGAAGCGAATGGCGGTCCGTGCGGCCTCGTCACTGTCCAGATCGCCATCATGGGCGGCATCCTGGGTGTCGAGCACGGCGGGAACGTTGCCGGTGTCGAACAGTCGCCGCTCAAGTCCGAAGACCAGCTCGGAGCGGTCGTTGGCGGAGCCGCCCTCGACCCAGACCAGCGTGCCGGGATGTCCGAGCCGGCGGGTGCGCTCGCGGCGGCTCACCTGACTCCGGATGCCTTTATCGTCGGATTCCGCACCACCGCCGAGTCGGTCGTCTGCGGTGATCATCGCAGCGCCTACGGTGTTGTTGGTGAGCGAGTCGATGATGATGAGCGCGCCGGTGGCCCGGTTGTCCCGGTAGCTGTCGAAGCAGATCGGACGGTGGGCCATGAACCGCACGCGGCCGATGTCATTGAGCTGGAGCTCGCTGACATCGGCAACCCGCTCGATGTTCTCCAGGTCCATTCGCCACTCGATGCCCGCGATGTTGGTGCGGACATACCGTGCGCCCTGCTTGATCAGGTAGGACTTGTCGGGGTCGAGGGGCGTCTCCGACATCCACACCACGTCGGCCGTGAACTGGCGGTCGACGATGGGGCGGTTGTCGGACTTGCAGATCATGTCGCCGCGGCTGATGTCGATCTCATCGGCGAGGCGAATGACGGTGGAGAGCGGCGGATGGGCCAGCTCAAGCTCGCCGTCGTAGGTGTCGATGCCCACGACCGTAGAGGTCTTGCCCGAAGGCAGCGCCACCACTTCGTCGCCCTTGCGTAGGATTCCGGAGACCACCTGGCCGGCGAACCCTCGATAGTTGAGGTTCGGACGGAGCACGTACTGGACCGGGTACCGGAAGTCGCTGAGGTTGACGTCGTTGCGAATCTCCACGTTCTGAAGGAACTGGAGCACGGTGTCGCCGCTGTACCAGGGTGTGCGGCTCTCAGACTTGTCCACCACGTTGATGCCGAACAGGGCACTGATGGGCACGTAGGTCACGCTCTTGAAGCCGAGCGTGTTCGTGAACTCAGTGAATTCCGCCTTGATCTCTTCGTAGCGGTCCTCGCTGTAGTCCATCAGGTCCATCTTGTTCACGCACACAAGCAGGTGCGGAATGCCGAGCAGGTCGGCGATGAAGCCGTGACGCCGCGACTGGGTGAGCACCCCGAGGCGGGCGTCGATCAGGATGATGGCCACATTGGCGGTAGACGCCCCGGTGGCCATGTTCCGCGTGTATTGCGCGTGCCCGGGCGTGTCGGCGATGATGAACTTGCGCTTGGGCGTGCTGAAGTAGCGGTAGGCCACGTCGATGGTGATGCCCTGCTCCCGCTCGGCACGAAGGCCGTCGGTGATCCGGGCGAAGTCGATGGCAGTCTCGCCGGTCTCACTCGTGCGAGTGGCATCGGCGAGCTGGTCGTCGTAGACGCCCTTGCTGTCGTGCAGCAGTCGGCCGATGAGCGTGGACTTGCCGTCGTCGACCGAGCCCACCGTCACGAAGCGCATGAGCTCCTTGGCTTCGTTCTGGTCGAGGAAGGCGTGAATGTCGTCGCGGATGAGGTCTTCTTCCGCTTCGCGTGCGGCCATGATGGCCTGCTTGCCAGACGTTTCGATAGACATCTTAGAAGTACCCCTCGCGCTTCTTCTGTTCCATGGAGCCGTCTTCGTCAAAGTCGATGAGGCGTCCTTGTCGCTCCGACATACGGGTGAGCATCATCTCGCGGATGATGCCGGGCACATCGTCGGCCGTGGACTCGACCGCCCCCGACAGTGGGTAGCAGCCCAGGGTGCGGAAGCGAATCACCTTGTGTTGCACCCGCTCGGCGAGATCGGGGCGGTACTTGAGCATGCGCTCGTCGTCCACCATGATCAGCGTGCCGTCCATGTCGATGCACGGGCGCTCCTTGGCCAGATACAGCGGCACGATCGGGATGTTTTCGAGGTGCACGTACTGCCAGATGTCGAGCTCGGTCCAGTTCGACAGCGGGAAGACGCGAATGCTCTCGCCGTTCCAGATCTTGCCGTTGTACAGGTTCCAGAGCTCGGGACGCTGGTTTTTGGGGTCCCACTGGTGGAACTTGTCGCGGAAGGAGTAGATGCGTTCCTTGGCGCGGGACTTCTCCTCTTCCCGACGGGCACCACCGAAAGCGGCGTCGTACTTGTACTGGTTGAGGACCTGCAGGAGCCCCTGGGTCTTCATGATGTTCGTGTGCACCTGGCTTCCGTGCGTGAACGGATTCACGTCGCGGGCCACGCCTTCAGGGTTGACATGCACGCGAAGCTGGATGCCGTTTTCTTCCGCGAAGCGCTCGCGGAAGGTGTACATCTCCTGAAACTTCCACGTGGTGTCGACGTGCTGGAAGGGGAATGGCGGCTTGGCCGGGTGGAAGGCTTTCATGGCGAGCCGCGCCATCACGCTGGAGTCCTTCCCGATGCTGTACAGCATGACGGGATTGTCGAACTCGGCGGCCACCTCGCGCATGATGTGGATGCTCTCGGCTTCCAGGGCGCGAAGGTGACTGATGGTCGGCAGGTCCAGCACTTCTGCTGAACCGGCGTCGGACGGTCCGGAACGGGTCAACGGGGCCTCCGGCGGGTGGGCATGGGACGTTGGGTCCGAGGAAGAGGGCCGGGGGCGTATCCCGGCGCTGCGGACCGCGCGCGTAACCGGGCATTGCACGCTTGCGGGAGACAGAACTGAGGCTTTTGCGAAGGGAAGCGTCGAAGCGGCGATCGGGCAAGCGTTTGGAGGCGTTGCAGAAAGGCCATGAATTGGGGCATATGACCACGCCGGGGGCGCTGGGACCGGTGGCCGAGCCTGTCCGGAAGTGGTAGTCGGAGCGGCCCGCCCGGAGGACACCCATGCCCAGTCGCCCTGAAGGTACCGCCTTGATGGAGAAGCTCGTCTCGCTGTGCAAGCGTCGGGGCTTCGTGTTTCCTGCGTCCGAGATCTACGGTGGCCTCAATGGCTTCTGGGACTACGGTCCGCTGGGATCCCAGCTCAAGAACCACCTGCGCGATCGATGGTGGCGCGACATGGTCGAGTGCCCGCCCATCGGACCTGATGGCAAGCCGCTCGACATCGTGGGTGTCGACTCCAGCATTATCCAGAACCCGAAGGCCTGGGTGGCGTCGGGCCACGTGGGTGGCTTCTCCGACCCCATGGTGGACTGTCGGGCCACGAAGAATCGCTATCGGTTGGATCACGTGATGGTCTTCCGGCCGCGCGAGGGCGCCGACGTCCATCCGAGCTTTGCCTTCATGGAAGGACAGCCGGAAACAGTCGCCAAGAAGATGAAGGGCGCGCTTCGCGGACGCCCAGCCGAAGACCTCTTCGAGGTTGTGGCACTCGAAGACCTCACGGTCGACGACTACGCACTGATCGTGGCGCCGGACACGAAAGAAAAGGGAACGCTCACCGCGCCCAAGCAGTTCAACCTCATGTTCCAGACCACAGTGGGTGCCACGGGGGGGCCGGAAAACGTGGCGTACCTCCGACCTGAGACCGCTCAGGGCATCTTCTTGAACTACAAGAACGTGCTCGACACCTCTCGGGTGAAGGTGCCATTCGGAATCGCCCAGGTGGGCAAGGCGTTCCGCAACGAGGTGACGCCGCGCAACTACATCTTCCGGAGCCGCGAGTTCGAGCAGATGGAGATGGAGTGGTTCTGCCACCCCGACGAAGCCGAGAAGTGGTTCAAGTTTTGGGTTGAGTACCGCTTGAACTGGTGGAAGAGCGTGGGTGTCAGCGCAGACAACTTGGTGCTGCGCAAGCATGACTCCGATGAGCTGGCCCACTACGCGAAGACGGGTGCGGGCACCTACGACATCGAGTATCGCTACCCCTTCTCTGGCGGCGACGGCTTCGGTGAGCTTGAGGGCATCGCTCACCGCTCCAACTTCGACCTCACGCAGCACCAGGAACACAGCCGCACAAAGCTGTCCTACTTCCAGGCCGACACCCGGGAGCGGTACCTTCCCCACGTCATCGAGCCGGCCAGCGGGCTAACCCGCGGCGTATTGGTGCTGCTGTGTGAAGCCTACGATGTCGATGACAGTCGGCCGAGCCCTGAGCTGATGCGCTTCCATCCGCAGATGGCACCAATCAAGGCTGCAGTCTTCCCATTGGTCAACAAAGACGGCATGCCCGAGATCGCTGAGAAGCTGTACATGCAGCTGCGCTCTCGACATGTGACACAGTTCGACGTCAAGCAGTCGATCGGCAAGCGATACGCCCGCATGGATGAAGCCGGCACTCCCTGGTGCTTCACGGTCGACAAGGAGACCCTCGCTGAGG
>CAJWOS010000543.1 GCA_913044235.1 uncultured Pseudomonadota bacterium | reverse complement strand
CCGGTCCGAACTGGCTGGCGGCCATCGCCAAGCTCACCAACGCGCTCTACGGCGATGACTTCTACACCGAGTTCGAGGTGTACATGGGCAGCAGCACCAGCGGCGGAGACGGTATCGCCTTCTTCATCGCCGACCCGTCCACCAGCACGTCGTATGTGAGTGGCACCGGTGACACGTTCGGTGGACTGGGCCTGGACGGCTATGCGGTCACGTTCGACACCTACCAGGACACCAGTGATCCGACCGCGTCGTCGGGCAGCTTCATCGGCTTGTATGAGCTCGACTCGGCTTCAGGATGGACCCTGCTGGACTCCGATGTGTCGCTGCCCACCCTGGAGGATGACAACACCCACACCATCACCATCACTGTGGAAGATGGAGAGTTCGAGATCACAGTGGATGGCACCACCTACCTGACCTCGACCGTGTCGAGCTACAGCATGCCCGAAGCCCTGGTGGGCTGGGGTGGCGGCACCAGCAGCGCAACCGCCTACCAGAGCGTCGACGATCCATTCGTGGGCTGTGCGTTCGTTCCGTGATGTTGAGCACACTCCCCGTGGCCATGTGGGGCCTCCTCGGAGCGGCCGCCGCCACGGAGGGGCCCACCGTGACCCAGCTCGATGGACATCGGGTCCGCGGCACCATCGAGGTGGACGCAGCCCTGGAGACGGTGCGCGCTGTGCTGTCCGATCCGAGGCGGATTGCACGCATCGACAACAGCGGCACCACGGTCACGCTCAAAGGAAGAGACGGCGCATGTCTGCTCACACACTCTGCCGTGGCCCATCCCATCGCTTCGATCGAGTATGTCACCCGGGTGTGCCCCATCCACGACGGCTTCAAGTCCACCCTCCACCAGAGCAACGACCTCACCGATTTCGAGTCGATCTGGCGCATGCGGGAGCGCGGCAGCCGCACCATCGTGGAGTACGAAATCGTGACCATTCCCGATCTGCCCATTCCCCAGTTCATCGTGGATCGACAGACCCGTAGTGCCGTGGCGTCGCTGCTCCTCAAGCTCCAGACACACTTCGGTTCGAAGCCATCGCCCCCCTGAGCGGCGCAGCGCCCAACCTCAGCGTGTGCCAACCACGCGCTCGCTCTCCGCAGACAGGACTGGGGGCACGTCGGCGCTCGTGTCCCGGTCGGCGGGTAGACGCGACAGAAAGACCACCAGCAACACGGTGTCAAGCACGCCCTCGAGCAGGGCCGTTGCCGTGGTGGCACCAAACACCCAGGCGGGCTGGTCTTCGGGGATACCCACGATCAGCAGGGCCAGCAGCACGACTCGGAACACCGCGGCACCGGCGGGCCGCACCGCCTTCCCTGCGGCCTGCAACACAAACGACGGCACGAGCGACATCCCCACCGCGATGCCAAGCCACGCCGACCAGTCGAAGTAGGTGACCGCCACCGGCAGCCACTCGGGGTTCTTGATGAACAGCAGGCCAGCGGTCTCTCCACCGAAAAAGAGCGCCACACTCAGAATCAGGCCGTAGCTGCAGGCCACGGCAAGGGCGCCCAGCGCAGCCCGGCGAACACGGCTCGACTTCCCGGCACCGAGGTTCTGTCCCACGATGGCACTGGTCGCTACGCTGAGGGCCACCACCGGAAGAAAGCCCTGCTGAATGATCCGGAACCCCCCTCCCGCGGCGGCGGTCCAGGCAGCGCCCTGGGGCTTGAGCTTCCACAGAACCAGGCCGAGCACGCCGGAGATCAGGAAGAACTGCAGGCCCGCGGGGAGCCCACGAACCACCAGCTCCCGCATCATGCTGGGGTCGCTTCCAGGGGCGACCCAACGCAGCTCCCGGGCCCCAGATCCCCGGAGGAAGGCGCGAACATAGAGTGCGAGGGGCACCGTCTGCGACAGCACAGTGGCCAGTGCCGCCCCCGAAATGCCCATCGCGGGAATCGGACCGAGTCCGAAGATCAGGATCGGGTCGAGCACCAAGTTGGTGGTGACCGAGGCCACCATCAGCTTTACCGGCGTGACAAAATCCCCACTGGCACGGAGACCGTCCCCAAACACCACGAGCAGGAGCTGAAACAGAAACGTGATGGCCGACACGCGGAAGTAGGCCAGCCCCTCGGCACGCGCGGCAGGATCTTCGGTGAATGTGGAGACATAGGCCTCTGCGCCGGCGAAAGCCATCAAGGCGGCAACGACACCCACCACAACCGCGACCGCACAATAGCGGGTGAATACCCGACGGGCGGCGTCGATCTCCTGCTGACCGTACAGGTGGCTCACGCGCGACAGCAGGGTCGTCCCGACCACCTTGGCCATCGCCAGTACCAGAAAGAACGCCTGAAACGACACGGCGAGCCCTGCCACTGACGCCTCCCCGAGGTGGCGGATGTAGCTGAGGTCGACCAACGCATATAGTGACTGGAGCCCCATGGCGGCGACCACAGGGAGCGCGAGGGTAACGATGTGCCGCGGGATGGAGCCCGTGGTGAGATCGCGAGCGCGCACGTGGGCTCCACAAAGGGGACCCTTCTGCCTACATCCCGAGGAGATGGAATGCCACTCCGGATGGGTTTCTGGCGCGACGACGTGCCGTCGGACTCGACTCGGAGAGAGACTGGGTTCGCCCCACGAACCTGCAGCACCGTGCGGTTCACCCGGCGCCGGCCGCTCATCACTTCACCGAGCGGGACCGCGCCTCCGGATGGCCGGGTGCACAAGGTCTCGCACCCCCAAGTGAACCATGCTCTGCTTCCTCCTCGAGATGACCCCGACGCCTCGAGCCACCATGAGCGCATCGTGCGCGGATCCCCAAGCCAGGCTTCATCGGGATCAGCATCGTTGGTCTGCCGGTCGATGCACCGCAAGTGGCCCAATGATCTTTCCTCGCTGAGCACCGCACTGCAGCCGGACGCGACCCGACCGGTCGTTGCGTGGTACTGCGTTTCGAAAGACGCATGCTCGATTCGATGCCCCGAGGCCCACACCTTTCCGCTGGACCGATTGGGGAAATCGAAGCACACACTCAGACACCTTCATGTCCGAGTACCACTCAGGAGGACACCGTGACTGACCCTGCGCCACTCGTTCCAGCAGACTTCGATCTCACTGTCGACATCGACCACGTTTTGTCGCGCCTGCACAGTGGCATGGTCCTTGGAATCGGTGGCTGGGGCAGTCGTCGCAAGCCGATGGCTTTGATCCATGCAATCGCCGAGAGCGACATCACGGATCTCACGATTGTGTCATTCGGTGGGCCCGATGTGGGCATCCTCTGCGCCCGCGGAAAGGTGCAGCAGCTCATCTTCGGCTTCGTGAGCCTCGATGTCATTCCTCTGGAGCCGCACTTTCGCGAGGCACGCGAGTCCGGGAGCATCCCCATGTTGCTGGAGCTCGGCGAAGGAATGCTCGTGCAGGGACTGCGTGCAGCGGCGTGGGGCCTCCCCTTCTTGCCCACTCGTGCCGGTCTCGGCAGCGGCCTGCTGGAGCACAACGAAGATCTGCAGACCGTGACATGCCCATACACCCGCGACACCCTGGTGGCGGTCCCGGCACTCCCGCTCGACGTGGCGCTTGTGCACACAAACCGGTGCGACCGACACGGCAACGCCCGCGTGCTGTCTCCCGACCCGTTCTTTGACCACCTGTTCTGCGCCGCCGCACGAGAAGCCTATGTGTCCACCGAGTCCCTCGACCTCAATGATGCACCGCTCCACACCCACCTGCTCGACCGCTCGGTGGTGACCGGTGTGGTGCACCTTCCCGGCGGCGCTGGGTTCACCGAATGTCTGCCCGACTATCCCCGCGACATCGCGACGATGAAGGCCTACGCAGAAACCGCAGCGACCGACTCACTCGACGCCTTTCTTGCCGAGCACCGGATGGGGAGGCCCGCATGACCCCTCCCCTTCTCGGCGATGTGCTGGCCGTGGCCTGCGCCGACGCATTCCGCGGCGACGGAGCGATCCTCGCAAGCCCCATGGCACCCATGCCCGCCTTGGGTGCGAAGCTCGCTCGTGCGGTCTTCGAGCCCCAGCTGCTGCTCACCGATGGTGCCGCGAGCCTGCAGAATGTGCATGGTGAGCTCGAGGGTCGCATGTCTTCGGAGAAGGTGTTCGACATGGCCTTGGGCGGCCGGCGGCACGTGATGATGGGTGCCAGCCAGCTCGACCGCCACGGCAACCAGAACATCAGCTGCATCGGGCCCTATGATCTCCCAACAGTGCAGCTTATCGGCGTAAGCAGTGCGCCGGGAAACACGGTGCACCACACCACCAGCTACTTCGTCGACCACCACAACACGCGCGTATTCGTCCCACGGGTCGATATGGTGTCGGGGGTCGGTCCTCGACGGGGCGCACGCGACATTCGCTGCATCATCACCAACCTGTGTGTCTTCGACCTGTCTGGTCCGCACGGCACCATCGCCCTTGCGTCCCTCCATCCCGGCGTGACCGTGGATGCGGTGCGCGCCGCAACGGGCTTCGAGGTTCATGTGCCCGAATCGGTCAGCACCTCTCGCACGCCCACCAAGCGGGAGCTCCGATGGCTCGAACACCTCGACCCACGGCGTGTTCTACGCAGTCGATTCGAACCCAACGCCCGAGCGCATCCACACCCATGAAGCGCAGCGCCCTTCCCTTGAACGCCCCGACTTGTCCGAACTGCATAGACGTTGGATGATGCCTCTCCAAAGTCATTTTCTGCTTGCAGGCGACCGATGAACTCTGAGCCACTCGCCAAACGGGCCCCAGCTCCCCAAGTGCGATGCCTCTGGTACACGCGGCTGATGGTGCTGGGAGCGGTCATGGCGTGCGGCCCGTGGACCGCATGTTCCAGCGACTGGTGGACCGATGAACAAGCGGACGAGCCGTCTCAGAAAAAAAAGAAAAAGCGGCGGCGCGGCCGCAAGCGCCGCAAGGAGGCGAGACAGACGCCAGTGAATTGGTACCCCCAGCCGCATTTGCAAGATTCGGAATTTTGGTCCGGGTGCTGACTTGGAGTTTTCCTTTTCCGATTTTTCTTCCCCAAAACCTCTTCCTTCTTTTTGCTCCTGTCTAAATTCATCTAATTTCTTTTGTATGTCCTCTTCGCTCTCATACCAATCCCAACGACAGAAAC
>CAJWOS010000542.1 GCA_913044235.1 uncultured Pseudomonadota bacterium | reverse complement strand
GACGCCGACACCGACGCCGACACTGGAGAGCCCGGGTTTCGCTATGGAAACGCCGCGTCCGAAGACTTCTACCAGGGCACCTGGAGTGGTCGGGTGCTCTCGAACGACACGGATGTGGCCAACATTCGTGGGTGTGAGGCTGGGACCGGCTGGCAGGCCATCGATGCTGCGGCCACCGCCGACATGCTGGAAGGCACCAACCAGAACCTCTACATCGATCACCAGCGCACCCCCGTCTACGGCGAGGACGTCTGCGACTGGATGAACCTTGAAGCGCTGGCGGCGGAGCTGGACGCTCGAGGGTCCGACATCGAGCTGATGGCGGTCTTCCGAGATGACGAGACCTACGAGGAGTACCAAGCCGCCATCTCTGGCGTGCGGCGCCTCGCTGCGGAGCACCCTCGCGTGAAGGCGATGCTCAGCGACGACTCCAACGAGATCTTTGGGATCCCGAAAGATCCCATGATTACCGACCACCTGGGGCCGGCGGAAGCCGCGGTGCTGCACGAGCTTGCTGCATCCACCACGGAGAGTGGGGCACCGGTCGCCTTCATGCCGTACATCCCCTCAGAAGGGGTCGCTCCACTGCTCGCCGACAACACCGTGGTGATTGGTGCACGGGGCTGCAACGACGACTGCTTCCTGCCCGACGGCTCGGCCGCTCGCGATGGCGACTACTATATCTACCCCGAGGACATAATCGAGGTCACGGTACAGTTCGTTCCCACCGACGTGACCGCAGATCAGACCTACAACCTGAACTTTCTGATCAGCGACTTCATCGGCATCTCCGGACTCACCTATGTGGTCGATGTGGTCTTCGCTTTTGATGGCGTGGAGGTCGGCCGGTACTCGATGGTGGATGCCACCGACTCAGACCCGTCGCTGCAGTTGGTGGAGCTGCCAATCGCCGGACTGCAGGACGGGGTGGAAAACACTCTGCAGATCTCTATTGACACCGCCGGCACCAACGCCACGAAGTACTTGGACCGAATCGCCTACATCTGGGATGGACGCATCACGGCACCCGACGGCTCGGAGAGCTTGCTCGACATCACCTCGATCACCGGTCGACTGGAGCGAGGCACCTACGCAGCGGAGCGCGACTTCACCACGGCCACCATGCATGCCACCAGCAACCGCGCGTGGCGCATCCGGGACCATGTCGACGGCACGCTCACCAAGTTCCCCTTGCTGTCGAAAAACTATGATGAAGGGATCCACGAGCGGTTTCTCGAGGCGACCTGTCGCAGCTTCAAGGCCGCCGACCAGCCCTGTCTGGAAGTGGTCTGGGCCAATGACCGCTGGGGAGAGGAGCTGGTGGGTCTGCCCGGCCAGCCATCGCTGCTGCCCTACCTGCATGCCGCACAGGACCAGACCGACGGCGTGGTGCTCTGGATGAACACCGCCAACCTGTACGACACCACCAAGGGCACCATGGCACCGCGAGCACCGTGGGACGAAGACGCGCACAGCGTGGCGGCAGGCTTTGGGCCCAACGGGCTGCCGATTCCCGGGTGGTACCATCGCTGGTCGATCACGGCTGCCGAAGATGGCGACTATACGGTCCACTGGTCCGACGCCGACGCCACCAGCGCGCCGGAGGGGCGCTTGTACCGGACCGCAGCGGTCAACGGCGCCTACACGCACGAGATTGAGCTCAACTCGACCGATGCAGACCTCCCCACGTCGACCATCTCGGTTCGCTCGGGAGACACCATCGACCTGGGGGTCGAGCTGCGGGCCGGCTTTGGCTACGCGATGTTCGCCAGCCAGTTCGGCCTGACTGCACCGTCGGGCACCACGGTCGACCTCAGCACCGCCACCCGCACCACAGGGGCCAACGCGGGAACCACACAGCTGTACGAGTGCTTCATGCAGTACTTCACGAGCCACGACCACGAAGCGGCCTGCGATACCGACAGTCCCTGAGCCATCCATCCCGGTCCTTCAGGGCGAGCCCATCCCTTCCGGCTACGTGCCTGCTCAAACCGCATCCAAAGCAAGCGAGCGACGAATCCATACGCACGGTGCCCGCTTATGTTGGCACAGACAGCACGATGACGGCTTGCCTAGCTTGGTTGACGCAGTCTATCTGCGTCGCTCCCATGACCTGTGTATCGGGTCATGGATTCATCGCTTCAAATGTGGCAAACTCCCCCATCGGTGGCAGCACGATGTGCCACTCGGCGGGGACTCAAATGATTCGAACACGATGGATACAAGTGGTGTGGGTGGGGCTTGCGCTGCCTGCCTGCAACAACAACAAGCTCGACGCAGACGGGGACGGCTTCACCGAGCTCACCAACGACTGCGATGACAACGACCCAAACATTCATCCCGACGCCATCGAGGTCTGCTACAACGGCATCGATGACAACTGCAACGGACTGGAAGACGAAGAGGGCGCCACGAGCGGGCGCGTCTGGTACGTCGACCTAGACGGCGATGGCTATGGCAACGAGACCGTCACCGTGATGGCCTGCGAGCAGCCCGAGAACTACGCCTCCAACAAGTGGGACTGCAACGAAAACGACCCCAACATTCATCCCGACGCCGAGGAGATCTGCGACACCCTCGACAACGACTGCGACGGGGAGATCGACGAGGCCTCCGCCATCGACGCGCCCGCATGGTTTGTGGACCTCGATGGAGACGGCTTCGGTGACGACCGCAGCGAGGTGCGCAGCTGCGAGGCCCTCGAAGAACGGGTGCTCGACGGCGGTGACTGCGACGACGCCAACCCCTTCGTGAATCCGGCGGCCACCGAGGTGTGTGACGAGCCCATCGACGAAGACTGCGACGGGGAGATCGACGAGGAAGACGCCTTTGGCTGCACGGACTGGTACGCCGATGGCGATGGCGATGGCTACGCGGGCACCGCCGCCTGTCTGTGCGGACCCGAGGCACCGTACCTGTCCGAGACCGCCACAGACTGCGACGACGCGCGCGCTGACATCAACCCCGACGCCGTCGATGACCCGACCGACTGGGTGGACCAGGACTGCACAGGTGGTGCCTATGTGCCCCTCGAAGAAGCCGACCGCATCATCGCCGGGTCGACACCGGCCAGCAGCGAGGAGATCACGCACCTCACGCTGGGCGACGTGGACGGAGATGGTGTGGAAGACGTCGCCGTCTCCACCACGGAGCACGCGACGGGCGCGGGCCGAATCGACCTGCTGCCCAGGCGCATCCTCACCGACGGCGGTCACCTCACCGACGATGCCTTTGCCACCGTTCGGGGGACCGAGGGTGCCATCGTTCCCCTGGGCAGCCGCACCGTTCTGTTGCACGACCTCGACGATGACGGCTTCGATGATCTCCTCACCGCCGACTACACCAGCGGCCCTAACATCACCATCCACCGCTTCATGGGCCCCCTGAGCGGGGCACTCGATGCGTCTACGGCCGACGAGCTCACGGGCACCAACCGCTTTTACTACTCCGCCGTCGAGGAGGCGCGACAGGGGCTGCTCGTCCTCCGACCTGGACCGCCCGACGACAGCGGCCAGCCCACGATGTTCATGGCCCACTCTCAGGTGCGCACGTACGCGAACTCCACCTACCGCTACCTGGGGGACGGGACCCAGTGGCGTCTCGGAGACGAAGGGCTAGTGCGGGCCTGGGATGTCCTCCCCGAGGAGGGCAACCGGTACGGATACGCAGGCGATGAAATTGCGCTGGCAGGCGACCTCGACGGCGATGGCAACGCCGACACCCTCATCGTTGACCCGTACTCCCCCTTCACCCCCATCGGGGGCGCGGAGAGTACTCGACGGGGCTACTGGGCGCTGTACACCGATGGCCTCGACACACCCACCACCGAAGTGGTCGCCAATCGCTTCTACCGAAACATCGGCGGGCGCTTTGCTGGCGAGGGCGACTTCGACGGCGATGGCTACAATGACCTCGCAGTCGCGCCCTACGACAGCGACCATGGCCGGGCCGATGGGGGTGCGGTCCACGTGGCCTACGGTCCCTTCCCCGAGGGTACGGTCGACATCGTTGACCTGCCGCAGACCATCATCCTGGGGAGCATCGACGAAGAGCAGGCCGACTGTGTGGTCTCTCCCGGCGACGTCGACGGGGACGGCGCCGACGACCTCCTCATCGGCGGCGCGGGCGCACCGGGCGGCGCGGTCTACGTGTTCACCCGTCTCGGCGAGGCGGGTGTGATCGAAACGCTCGATGCCACCGCGGCACTCATGGGCAACGGGGCACCATCCGGGCGTACCGTGGGTGCCTGCGCCGGCGCCACCGAGCGCCGCTTCCTTGGGGTCGGCGACCTCGACGGAGATGGAGGCGCCGAGGTTCTCGTGGGCGGGGCGCAGGCCGATCCCGGCGACGGCTCCGCTACCAATGCACTCTTTATCTTCGAGGGGGTGGGCCGATGAATCGCTCGCTCACGCTTGTGGTCCTCCTGGTCGCCTGCGCCCAGGACTCATCCTTCACCGCCATCAAGGACCCGGAGCCCCCCATCGAAGACACGAGTGCACCGCCACTTGAGGTCGACGAAGCGGTGGTGCCAGAGGTCAACGAGGAGTGCCCGGAGCTCGTCTACGGTGCCCAGCTGCTCAACGTGGATGAGTCCTGCAAGAACGACCCGCCCCCCACCACACGCTACACGCCGGTGGTGGAATGGCAGTGGGAGACCTACCCCCACGAGCCGTACGTTCGAAGCTCGTGGAATGCCCCCCTGGTGGGGCAGATGACGGATGACAACGGCGACGGGGCCATCACGCCCGACGACACACCCGACATCGTGGTCACCACCACCAACCTCTCGGGAGAGGCCGGGGTGGAGCAGGGGCGCGCTGCACTGCGCCTGATCTCGGGCGACGGCAGTGTGGAGCACTGGGCGCGGACCAGCTGGGCGCTGGATGGCGAGACCTGGGTGCCGGATGGCTACATGTCGCCCGCCATCGGGGACACTGACGCAGACGGTCATCCAGAGATCTACACCATGGTGCACCGGGGCGTGTCGACGGACTCGACCACGTGGGCGGCTTGTCGCATGGCACGCTTCTCCGCCGATGGGGAGCTTGTCGTCCTCAGCCCGCAAGACCTGGAGTGCCGGCCACACGCACCGGCACTGGC
>CAJWOS010000541.1 GCA_913044235.1 uncultured Pseudomonadota bacterium | reverse complement strand
GGCTGTTCGACCCGGGCGACCGAGTGGGAGAGCCGACCGAGGTGGCGGCAATTCGCCTGGCGGCACAGGCGTGTCTGGAGAATCGGGCGGTGGCACTGGTGACCGGCCCCATCCACAAGGCACGCTTGGTGGATGGTGGCTTTCAGCATCGTGGGCACACCGACTTTCTAGGGCATGTGTGCGCGGTCCCCGATCCCATCATGGCCTTCGTGGGTGGTGACTTGCGGGTGGCGCTGGTCACGCACCACCTCCCTCTGATGGCGGTGGGGCACGCTCTGACCGAGGCACGGATTGTGCGGGCCGTTCGCTTGGCCGCTCGGGCGCTCCAAAATGACCTGGGATTGGCCGCTCCTCGGCTTGCGGTCTGTGGTCTGAATCCGCATGCCGGAGAGGGTGGTTTTCTGGGTAGTGAAGAGCTCGAGACCATCGGCCCTGCGTGCGATCGCCTGCGTGCCGAAGGGCTCCCGGTGGCGGGACCCGTCTCTGCAGAGACGGCGTTCCTGATGGCGCGACGCCAAGAGACCGACCTTGTGGTGGCGATGTACCACGACCAGGGACTGGCTCCGCTCAAGGCGGTGGACTTTGGGCGGAGTGTGAATTGGACCCTGGGCTTGCCGATGGTGCGCACGAGTGTGGATCATGGCACTGCAGATGCGCTGGTTGGCACCGGTCGTGCGGAGCCGCACAGCATGGTTGCTGCACTGCGGCTTGCGCGAACCATCGCCGCCCAGCGAGGGTGACGGAGCTTCAGCGACAGGCCGCGATGTCGCCACTTTCGAAGTAGGAGGCTCCCGAGGTCAAGACATCGTCGACGACTGTGGTGCAGGTGGGCGTGCCTTCCGTGTCCTGCCAGAAGTCCTCAGACGGGCCCCATTGGTGACAGTCGGTCCACCGCTCGGCGGAGGGATCAGACACGGCGAGCAGCATGTGGAGGTTGTCGGTCTGCCGACAGCCATAGCGAGTGTTGGCGCCTGGATTGTCGAGGTCGACCGCCACATTGACCGATGTGCTCCAACAGTCCCAGTCGGCGGTGGCCGATGAGACGTCCACATCGAGAGGGTGCTGTTCGAGTGACGTGGGGCTGGCGCCCATCCACAGCCGCGCGGTGCCCACCCAGGCATCGGTGCGCACGCTGAACGACCACTGGCCGTCTGTGGGGTTGCACTCGACGTGCAGGCCGGTGATCAACGGGTCCGCGCTCGAGAAGCGTGGGGTGCCGGTATCGGGCTTGGGGCGAATGGGCTGACAGCCGAAGACTCCGAGCAGCGCCAGAGCGGCCACCTGTGGGCGGTGCGGCATCACAGCAGCCCTGCGGCTTCCGCATCGCGGCATGCGTCGGGGGGTCGCGGATACACCGCGCCCCAGGTGACACAGTCTGCTGGAGTGGAGTCGCCAGAGTAGATCTCCACCACGAACCGGGTTCGACTCAACGGCTCCGTGCACTGCACCAGTGAGGAGACGGAAGCCTGGTAGAGGGACTCGCAGTCCTCGAAGGACTCGCAGTCCGTGGTGTCTGCGATGGCCCAGTCGGTGTACCGCACTTCCCAGTGGCCGAATGGATCGCGATCGACGAGTGGGATCGTATGGACCTCGGTCCACTCGTTGGCACTTTGCACGAGAACGGTCAGCTCCGCGCGCGTGGCGGTGCCTTCGATCTGCACACTGCCCCACCATTCCCCCGGTGCATCGCAGGTGCCATCCGGTGCGGTGCTGCTGTCGCAGCAGTCGACGGAGACGCGCTGAACTACAGCATCACCGGTGTAGCGGGATGAGCGACCATCCACCGAGTTGCATGCTCGATTCGGGGGCGCACAGTTGGTTCCCACCCCACAGCCGTAGAGCGGGATGACGGAGACGAGGCTCGCGATTCGCCAATACACCGAGGGGATTTCCCGTGGTTTGTGGAGGGCCGGGACACCCCAGGGCTGTAGCCGACTCGGGGCAGTGCGTCCGGCTCAGGCGCTCTCGCGCTCGGGATGGGGGGCGGTGTTTTCGGCCTCGTCTTCTCCTCGGAGACGAATCCGCGTTGCCAGCTCCGGGTAGCGGGCTTCTACGCCGGCATAGACGCCCCGGATCTTCTCCATGTCGGCCTTTACATCGCCGGTGAGCACCACGATATCCCGGATGCCCCCTTGCTTGCTTCGGTAGTCCAGGAACCCGCAGATGATCGGAACATCGGCCTGACGGGCCATATGGTAGAAGCCAGACTTCCAGAAGTCGCGCTTCTTGCGCGTACCTGCAGGAGCGATGGCAAGGTACATGCCGCTGCGGTCTTGGAACTGTTCAGCAATCTGGGCCACGGTATCGCTGCGCTTGCTGCGGTCGACAGGGACCGCTCCGAAGAAGGTCATGAACCGCCGAAATGGGAACCGCAGGGTTTCCTTCTTGGTGATCCACGACAGTCGAACGCCCATCGCCCAAGCGATGGAGACCATGATGATGCCGTCCCACAGGCTGGTGTGGGGTGATGCCAGGAAGAGCGCCTTTGGCACTGTGGGGTAGTCACCGACGGGCTTCCAGCCCATCCACCAACACAGCAGTCGGCCGAGCTTCATGCCCCATCGTGGCACGCGTGGGCCGGCGTGGTCGATGTCGATCCCCGCTGGGTTGGTCAGTGCGGGCTGCGTTGGCGACTCTGTGCTCATACCAAGACCTTCCGTGCGGGGGACCCGTCCATGGTCCAGTACCCAACGGTCGCACGAGCGGATGTTGCGAGCACTGGCGTTCGGCCACCCTTCGGTCACGGTTGTGTCACACATGGGCTTGAGCATGCGGTCTCGTGAGAGCGCTGCGGTCGATCAACCACAAGGCGCTCAGAGAGCCCAGAGCACCGAGACCTCTCCAGCAAGGATGCGTGCCCAGGGCTGGTTGCGGGCAGGATGGAGGTACGTTGTGGGTCGGAACACCATCCCCCATGAGCGGTCGGCGGTTGGTGCGAGACCGATGCCTGCCCGAATGCTGGGCGCGAGCTGAATGCGGCCCGCCATCGGGACGGTCTCGATCTCGCCGTCTTCGATCACGTAGGTGGGTACGAGGTACTTTTGAAGCGCAACCGCCATGCCAATGTCGAGCTCCAGACGGAATCCGGTGGGACCGGTGCGGCGGTAGCCGGTCGTGAAGCCGGGCAGGGTGGTCCACTGAAATTGGGGCACCACGTAGCTACCGAGGTCGGGCCCGATGGTCAGAGCATGCCCAGCGGTAGCGGTAGCGGTGACGGGACGCTCGACGAGAGCCCAAGCCGCGCCAGCGCGCAGTCCCGGTCGGTAGCCATCTTCGAGGAGGACACCGCCGGAGAGCTCCATGGCAGTGCACGAGATCAGCATCGGTAGGAGAGGCGTCATCGTGGCTCTCCCATGAAATCGAGCAGGGTGTCGGCGAAGGCTGTCGGCTCTTCGAACATGGGATGGTGGGCACTCTGCTCGAAGAGCACCGACTCGATGTGGTCCGATGCGATTCGGAGTTCCACGTCGTCGTTCAAGGTAGAGGGCACCACATAGTTGTGGCGGCCGTTGAGCAGGAGAGTCGGAAGCGCAAGCTCGCGGTAGCGTTCGCTCCACGAGGTCTGGAGCTCAGCGCGGAGGAGTGCGGCGGTCACGGCTTCTACGATGGCCGACCGTGTCCCATCTGGATCTGGATGTTGGAGGTACCACCCGAGGGCCTCCGCGTTCGATACCGTGGAGAACGCCACCTCGTCGCTCAATCGAATCGCCGACCAAGCGACTTGCTGTAGATCGAGAAAAGCCTGGAGGCTGTCGGCTGTTGGGCTTGCAGCCTCAGCGGCCTTTCGGATGGACGTCCAGCCGGACCGGCTGTCTTCGTCGAGGTCTTCCTCGAGTCGAGTCTGGGCCGCTTCGAGCAGCTGGGCTGCCGAGTCGAGGTGGACTTTTGGTAGGTCATGGGCACCGGCCACCTCGATCCAGCCGGCCAGTCGTTCTGCCGCATCGGTTTCGAACAGCACCGATGGTCCGACCATGCCGCCCCATCCATGACCCATCAGCCACAGTTCGGGGTGCCCGGTGTTGGGCTCGAGATACATCCGCTCGATCACTTCGATCACGGTGAGGAGGTCTTCCCTCAACAACTCGAGGGTGATGTCCGCGGGAGCCGTACGGGTCTGGCTGGCGCCGGCCCCTCTCTGGTCCAGATAAATCATCACCATCTCTTCGTGCAGTGTGGCAGCCGAAGGAGCCAGCTCATAGCGACCCGACCCGCCGGCCGGGTCGTCATGCAACATCAGCACGAACTTGTTTGAGGTTGCTTCGCCGACTGCATGCACATGCAAGTCGGCATCGTCTACGCGGATGAAGAAGCGGTCGTCGACCCATCCTGGTGGCGATGCACACCCGCACATCATGCAGGCGAGAACCAGGCGCGATGTTTGAGTCATGGAGACCTCTCGACGGGCATGGGAGGGGACAACGGGTCGGATGGGTGGCGTGCGGTGATTTTGGTCGCAACCTCGAGTCCTGCCCGGGCGCAGTCCTTGACGCCGATTCCTTCGAGGTGGTTGCCGATGAAGTACAGGCCGGGATGCCGGGTCTCGGCGGCACGAACTGTGGCGACGCGGGCGGGATGCCCCACTCGATACTGGGGAATCCCTGCGGGGTGGCGATAGACGCGAATCATGTTCGGTGGCTTGCGTTCCGGTCCGAGGCAGATCGCGGCTGCGCGGCGTGCACGGGCGATCAGTTCCTGGTCGGAGGCTTCGAAGATTTCGGGCGCGATGGAGCCGCCGAGAATGGTTCGGATCAAGACCTCGTCGGAATGGGTATGATCGGGGAAAATGCTCGATGTGAAGAGCATCCCGAGGACTCCGTCGATGCCACCGATGCGCTGGGCTTCGTTGCGGGCGAGCAAAACGCCGAAACCTTCTGGATCGATGCTCCAGCTTCCTTTGGACCAGGCCGTACAGACCACAACAACCGGCCCGTATGGGATGCCGTGCAGGGCTTCGCTCGCTTCGTTGTCCACGGGGGCCACAATGCGCGCTTGCGCTGGAGCGGGACAGGCCAAGATCACGTGCCTCGCGAGCAAGCTGTGTTCGGTTCCCGATGCCGATTGGGCCTTGACCTCCCAGCCATCTGGAGTCGGTTGCAGGTGGGTCACGCGG
>CAJWOS010000540.1 GCA_913044235.1 uncultured Pseudomonadota bacterium | reverse complement strand
GACAGCGTGCGTGGACGTGGAAGAAGGAGTGAGTCTTTCGCCGGATGCGTCTGGCAACGCCTTCTTACCGGCCGACGGGGAGGAGCTACCCGATACCGCTGACAGAGCAGAAGCGCCAGATCCAGCCGTGGCAGCCTCCTCCAGATCTTCTTGATGGAGCGTCACAGTGCCTGGCCCTTTTGGTAGAGGGGTCTCCTTGGCGGCCGGTGGTGCAGCGGCAGCAGCACCGACCTTGCCCGCCCGCAGCTGTGCCAGCGCGGCGACTGCACTCTCGGGTCGGGCATAGGCGTTCTTGGCTCCCATGGCGGCCACGAGCGTCGCGAGCCAGTCCGGACAATCCTGCCGAACGGTTCGCACATCGGGCAGCCCCATTCCAATGTGCCACCCCATCTTTGCAGCCAACGGTCCGTCTGGACACGCACGTTTCCCGGCCAACATCTCCCAGATCACCAACGCCAACGCATACAGGTCTGCCCGGGGCGTCGCCGACTGGCCATGAAAGACCTCTGGTGCCAGATAGTCGAGTGTTCCTTGAATCACACCGGTCTTTGTGGCTTGACCCACATCTGCCGCCCGCGCGATCCCAAAGTCGGCAATACGCACCCGTTCTCGGTCATCGAGCAGAATGTTGCCCGGCTTGATGTCGCGATGCACCACTCCCCGACCATGCGCGTAGACCAGCCCCGTCAGCATCGCCTCAAGCAGGCCCACGACCATCGCAACGTCGTGCGGTCCATCCAACAGCCGGTCTTCCAGTGAGCCACCCTCGACATACTCGAGCACGATCGCCGGGCGGTGCGCATCGTGGATGACCAGCTCCCGAAAACCCACAATGTGTTCGTGGTGCAGGCGGGAAAGCACCCGACACTCGGCTTTCAGTGCGGTGAGGAAGTCTCCGTCGGATGCCAGCACGCCATGAAACACCTTGACCGCCACAAAAAGCTGGTCGTCTTGAGTGTGGACTCCCTTCCACACGTCACCATGGGTGCCCGCGCCAAGCTTGTCGATGAGGCGGTAGTGGCTGACTTGCTGGCCCTGCATGGGGGATGCTCCGGATGGGGAGGCGGAGTGTAGCAGAGGGGCATCGCTGGGCTTCAGGGGCGGGGGCGCTCGCTCCGCTCGCCCCATGGGAGCCGCTTCGTGCGCTCGCTGGCTGCCGACCCGACCCCCAGCCCTGCCTCCTATCCCCGGCCGGGCTACGCCGGCCGTGGGCCTGGGGGGGATTCGGGTGGGTTCGACAGTGTGACAACGGAGAGAGGCGCGAACGGCCAAGAGCGCAAGGCTTCAAGGGCCAGTTGACCTACCTCGCAAGCCGAAAGCCCAGGTAGGCACTACGGTGGGAAGAGCCGGAAATGCCTCGACGTCGACGAACTGTCAGGTAACCCGCGGAGCTGTTCCAGCCCCCGCCGCGGAACACCCGGCTGTCTTGGTCGTAACGAGTGTCGTAGTAACTGTGCTGCACCCACTCCCACACGTTCCCGACAAGGTCGCACACGTCCTGCGTGCTGTTGCCTCCAGGCTTGCTGCACACAGGCCACGTGCGGCCTTCGCCGCAGCCAACCCCACCGTCACCCATCACGGCCAGACTGCACGTCGCTTCTTCGTACCCCCACGGGTAGGTCTGCGACTGGCCACCACTCCGCGCTGCGTACTCCCACTCCGCTTCTGTGGGAAGGCGACCGCCCGCCCACGCAGCGAAGGTGGTGGCCTGATTCCAGTCCACACAGTTGATGGGATGCTTCTCTCGACCCGAATGACCCCAGTTGCAGTACTTGCTATCGGACTTGTCGTCCGGCTCCGTGCACTTGCCCGCATCCACGCACTTGCGATACTGGCTAACCGTCACTTCACTCTTCATCAGCTCGAAGCTGTCACCGTGGAGCGACCCGCCGCCACCGGGGATCGACATACTGCCACCGGGAATCGACATCCAGTCCGCGATGCCCGTACGGGCATGCTCCGCCTCGATAGACTTCGACAGCGCCGCCTCCGCTTCCCCCTTCCTCGGATGCTCCGGGTAATCGGCCAGAAAGGCCTGCCAGTCTGCGATGGAACCCGCCATCGCCACCTCCTGGTAAGCCGCCTCCAGCTCCGCTTCCAGCGCCGCTTCCTGCGCTGCCTCCAGCGCTGCCTCCGCCTCTACCCGCCGAGGGTGCGCCGGGTAATCCAACAGAAAGGCCTGCCAATCCGAGATCGAGTCCGCAGACACCGCCGACTGATACGCCGCTTCCAGAGCCGCACGACGGTCCAGCTCACCCTTGGCAAACCAGCCACCCACGCCCAGCACCAGCACCGCAGCCACTGCGCCCAGCACCTTGCCGTTGCCACTCGAAGGCTCCGGCTCCGGCAGGTCCACCTCCGACGCCACCGGCGGAAGCGACCCCGCAGGAACCGCCACCGTCTGTGGTGTCGGGGTGGGACCCGTAGGTGGAGCACTCGGCGGCACGCTCGCACCAGCCGGCAGCGACACCGTGCCCGGGACTGTGCTCGGCGCCGCCGGCGGAAGCGACGCCGCCACAGCCGCCGCCGACAGCGACACCGTGCCCGGCGCGACCGGTGCCGGCGTGACCGGCCCTGTCGAGGAGTCCACGCCCCCGCTGCGGGACCGCAGCAGTGCCAGCGCCGCCGCTCCATCCGCCGGACGCGCCGCCACATCTTTCGACCCAAGCGTCGCCACCACCTCGGCTAGCCACACCGGGCAGTCTGGCCGCTGCGTTCGAACATCCGGCAGCCCCACCCCCATGTGCCAGCCAAGCTTCGCCGCAAGCTCGCCCGCCGGTGCCGCCCGACGACCAGCCAGCAGCTCCCACGCCACCAGACCCACCGCGTACACATCCGAGGCCGGCGTGGTCTGGTTCGCAAAGCGCTCCGGCGCCATGTAGTCCAGCGTGCCCTTCAAAGTGCCCGTCTGCGTGGCCTGCGTGCCGTCCGCAGCACGCGCGATGCCGAAGTCCATCAGCTTCACCCGACCGTTGCTGCACCGGAAGATGTTGCCCGGCTTGATGTCGCGGTGGATCACCCCTTCGCTGTGGGCATAGGCCAGGCCATCGAGCACCTTGTCGAGGATGCGCACCACCTCGTCCACCGGCTGCGGGCCCGCGGCCAGCAAAGCCTCCAGATCGGCCCCTTCGAGCAGCTCCAGCACCATCGCCACCGTGCCCTCGCGCACCACCAGCTCCCGAAAGCGCACGATGCTTGGGTGATCGAGGCGGTCGAGCGCCACGCACTCGCGCTCCAAGGCTTCGAGAAAGGCGGGATCTTCACGCACCTGCGGCGCGATGAGCTTCACCGCCACCGTGAAGTTGCTGCGGTCGACGTGCACGCCCTTCCACACCTCGCCATAGGTGCCCGCGCCGAGCTTGTCGGTGAGGCGATAGTGGCTGACTTGCTGGCCTTGCATGGGGGGAGCTCCGGATAGGGGAGCGGAGTGTAGCAGAGCCCTGTAAGGGAACGCATCCGGGGGTGGCTTCACAGTCGGAACATCTGCTACCCTCCCGGCCCATCCTGGAGGACCCGCCCATGTCTCCCCCTTCCAAGTCGAACGTCGACCGCAGCCAGGTCGCCACCAGCGCCGGTGTGGGCGCCCTCGGTGGTGCTGCGGCCGCCTACGCCGTCTCCGAAGCCCAGGCGGCCGCCCTGGAAGCTCTTGTGAACAGCCAGCTCGAAGCCTTCCGGGCTGAGCTGGAGTCGCGCTACGCCGACCTCAACGGGCAGATCGAGGCCCGCCTTGCGGAGGTCGAAGGCGAGATCGAGAGCCGGGTCGAGGGTGCCGTGGCCGAGGCCGAGCAGCGGGTCGACACCGCCGCCGAGGCCGCCCGCACCGAGGTGGCCAGCACCGGAGAAGAGCAGCGCGCCGACCTCGAAAGCACTGGCGAGGAACAACGGGCGCAGCTCGACAGCACCGCTCAGGAACTGATGGAACAGCTGCAGAACCTGCTCGAAGCCCTCACGGCACAGCTCGACGGCAGCGCTGCAGCACATCTTGAAGAGCTTCGCAACACGGCCGAGCAGCTGCGCGACAACCTCGAAGCACAGGCCCGCGACGGCCTCGACCAGATGAACGACCGCATCGACAGCGGCCGCAGTGAGCTCGAAGACCACATCGACGGCGGCCGTCGCACGCTCGAAGAGGTGTTTGCCAACGTGCGCAGCAACCTGCGCGACTTTGGCGACAACTTCCTGCAGCGCTTCCGCGACGAGGGCGAAGACCACACCGGACGCATCCAGCGCTCGGGCCGCGATGTCTCCGACGAGCTCGAGGGCATGGGACGCCGGATGCGGGCAGAGGCCGAAGACGAGATGGGCCGCATGCGCGAGCAGAAGATGCGCATGCGCTCCGCGCTTGAAGACGTGGTGCAGTCGATCGCATCCACCGTGCCCGCGGTGGGCCCACTGCTCGCCGGTCTCGCCGACCGCATCGACCCCTACGACTGAGCCACCCCACGGCACCGGAGCCTCCCATGGCTGGCAGCCCTTCCCCGGCCCTCAAAGACGCTCTGCGCACCCTCGGCACCGCTGCGCGTGCCATGGGCAACACCAACCTGATTCCCCCGGTCAGTCTCCGCGATGATGAGGCGATTCGTGCGTGGATCGCCGCCCATGCCGATGCCTTCAAGCAGGCACGCCGCACCCACGCCCGCGAGCTTCTGGTCTGCGAGGCCAAGGTGACCGCCGGGCGCTCAGCCCGCGATGGCAGCCATGTGGCTGCGTGGCAAGCCCTCGATGACGCCGTGAACAGGCTGGAGGGGGAGCTCATCTCCATGTCGAGCCTGAAGGCCCGGCTGGCTGAAGGCCGCCGCTCCATGACCGCCAAAGCTTCGCGCACAGTAGAAGAGAACCTCAATGTGCGTACAGCGGTGGTGGGTGGAAAGGTCGAAGGCTCACTGGAGCCGGCCGGTGTGCAGGCCCTTCAGGCCGAGCTGCCCCTCTCGGCTCTGTGCATCGATGTCGACGGCCCGGACAGTCGCGTCCGGTCTCCGTCGCCCTTTCCGCTGGGCGCACGGCCGGTGGCGGGGTGGGCTGCCGTGCGCCTGCTTTAGGGCGACTCCTTCCTGCGCGCGGCGGCGCCGGGCACTGCTGCAGAGCCGCTGCGCTGCGTGCTGATGGATGTT
>CAJWOS010000539.1 GCA_913044235.1 uncultured Pseudomonadota bacterium | reverse complement strand
CCACCACGTCTATGATGGTCTCCTGAGTGCACGCCTCACGGAGGAAGGGCTCACACTGACTGCCACGACTGAGGGGACGCTCGGCGTGGCAATCGAGCCGAGCGTGGTGCCCTTCTGGCCGTATCGGTCGCGGACTGTGGGGCATGGTGGAGAGCCGACCCTTTGGCGTGCGGCCTCCGCAGGGCTCTCGAATCCAATTGGCGTTGACCCGGACGGCCGCCTGCTCACGCTTTGGACCAATGCTGAGGTCTGGCATGCCTTCGATCTGCGTCGGTTCCTGGTGCTCTCCGATCCCAACGAAAGCGTGTTCTGGGTACCCGATGGGCTCTGTAGGCCGGAAGATTCCGGTCTTGGAGTCTTTCGGGTGATGCATGTAGACGGGGCGCTCTGGTTGCTGGGCGCGACCGCGGACTCGAGGCGCTTTGTGCTGCGGCGAGTGAGCACAGTCCAGTAGGACCGTCGAAGGCTTGCGTCTGCGTCGGAAGTCGGCCGCGTCGAAGAGACCATTCGAAGAGAAAACCGGTGCAGCGCACTGGTGTGTCTCGCGGCGCAGGTATCGCCGGGGCTCGCATCGACCACATGCGTGGGTGTCGGGCAGGCTGCGCCGGGGCTAGCGTTGCTTAAACGCAGGCTCTTGCCATGTCTTGATGGCCCATCCGGCCACCAGCAGTCCCGGCAAGCAGCACACCGGAACCAAAGCTGCGTAGCCTATGGCCACCCAGCCGAGGGGATGTTGGTTCCCTTTTCGGTACTCCCAAGCGCCGTAGCCGGCCACCAGCGAAGTGGGCACGAGGACCATGGCGAGGAATACGGACAGCGCCAGAGCGGTCATCTCCTGTGCGCCTTGGGTGGTATTGAAGAGGTCCCGATACAAAATGATGATGGTCAGGGCATTGATGAACCAAAAGAGACCTTGCAGTCCACCGAGCGCGCTCGTGACCAAGAGGGCCGTGCCGGGGTGCTCCGCAAGCAGCTGCCGCTCGACGGCGGTGGTCTGACCGGCCTTTGCCAATCCCCCGCCCGCGACGGCGATGGGTCCGCCAGCCGCGAAGGCTGGTCCACTGGTGATGTCGGGTCGCTGGCCTTCCATCGGCCCGCGAATCATCGCCGGCACCGCCGCAGCGACTTTCGGCTTGGTGGGGTTGATGGGGGGCCAGACCGGTGCGGCCTCTTGGGCCGTGGACGGTGCTTGTGAACGAAGGATTCCTGGAACTGCCGGTCCGCCAGACACTGAGCCGCCCACCACCGAGAGGGGACTGCTGGCACCCATCCACCATCCCTCCGCCGGTCCGCGATCGAAGGCTCGACCGGCCCGGATGGACTCCGCGACAAACCGACAGAGGGCGGTGGTACACGACTCGCCGTCGAGCTCGACGATGCCTTGGCGCTGGGCCCAGGTGACTTCTCCACCCTGCTGCCGCCACTGGACGAACTGCGGGACGTATTGGCTGAGGGCCTGATGGATGAAGCCGGCACTCCAGGTGGGGTTGGTCGAGTCGTAGGCGAACTCTTGGATGTAGTTTGCCTCCGGACAGCGAACTGCGACGGCCATGTTTCCCGTAGTGCTGGAGCGGATGATCTGGGCCTGAAAGTGGTAGGTACCGTCTTCCTCGAAGCGCTGGCCATTGACGATTGCCGGGACTTCCAACACGATCCCGTCGCGGCCTTCCGTCTCGCTGACCCGCGCCAGGTCGATGCCGCCGAATGTGCCTGGAGGAACGTACCCGCCGTTGCGGGATACATCCGTCCAGCCGTATTCGATGAGGCCGCGGATCAGCCAACCGAGGGGTTCGTCGAAGGTACCGAAGGCCGTGGGCATGACGCTGGCTCCAGGAGTCGGGTGCGTCAGAGAAAGGACACCAGGGTGGGGTACAGCGGGACGTCGCCGCCGTCGGGCACGTAGACCAGGAGCTCGTTGGTGATCGTTGTGCCGTCGGCATCGTACGTCACGGTGAGCACCCTCGGTCCCTCGCGAGCATCGAAGAGTGCGTATCGACCGGTCATTCCGGTCACATTGGCATCCGGCGCACTCGCACCGGAGTCGTCGAGGTAGCACGCTGCATCGAGTGTGCCGTCTTCATTGTCGATGTAGACGAGGGCGGTGGTCACGATCGGCAACTCGTCGTCTTCTTCCACATCTCCGAGGTAGATCCGCACATCGCCGTCGATAGTGGTTTGCGCAGACTCGGCATTGTTGCATCCGGCGAAGTCGGCTTGAATCTCTGCCAGGATGGATGTACGGCGCGCCCAGACCACGCCGTCTGGAACTGCCACATCGACCGTGCCCACGTTGAAGGTGAAGGACGTAGGCACATGGTCGAAGCCGTTCGTGACCATGAAGATGGGCTGTCCGGTCGGGGCCTGAATCGCAAACTGGCCAGAGCTGTTGGCGCTGACCGTCCGCATGAGGGTCCCATCGACGGTCCGGAGTTCCACTGTGGCCTCCGACAGGCCGTCGATGCTGTCTGGACCATCGAAAACGGTTCCGGTGATGGTGATTTCAGTGATGGGCTTCGGGGGGCATGCGGTGAGCATGCCGGCCAAAATCAGAACAGAAGAACGCATCAGTCCTCCGACGCGAGCGCGAAGTAGCGGCCGTCGATCAGCTCGCCGGGGGCCGCGAACCAGGTCTGCACCACCTCGGGGCCAGAGCGTGGGCGCACGGTCAGGACCACGAGACCTGGAGCCAGGTCCGATGCCAATACCATGTCGATGGGTGTGTCTTGGGCGAGTCCATAGCTGCCGTCGTCGAGCTGGGTGAGGGTCGACATCTCGACTTCGTTGCCGTCGCCGTCGACGAGCAGCAGATCGGCACCCAGCCACGACTCGGGCTGGAGCGGTTGCACCACCATACCGGCCGCTTGGCCGGTCAGGAGCGCCTGGCTGTCGGTGAAGTCGAGCCCTTCCACTGCCGCGACGGCGTCCATCAGGGGCGGCACGATCGACTGCGAGCGAGGGTGAAGCGGCACGGAGAATTGCGCTGTGGTGCTCGGTGCTGGGATGCGGCGCACCGTGGGCACGTGGCTCGGCCCCGTGACGATGATGTCGACCACTTGTGTGGGCTCGACGTCGATTTGCCAGAGTCCATCACCTTCGTTGGTGACGGCCTTGGGAAGGGACGCGCCCATGTCGTCGCGTACTTGGACGGTGCCCTCTGGCAGGACCACGAGCTCACCCGTCGCGTCGGGGTCGTCGAACAGGTAGAAATTCCAGATTCCGCCGTCAGCAAAGGAGACCTCAAGCACGGGAAGACATCCCGTCAGCAGGAGAGGGACTGGCAGAAGGCAGGCGATACGCGGCATGGCTGGCCTCGGAGCGAGCGACGAGGGGACTTATCGCGCGACATCCAGGTTGGAGAGTTGGTCGAGGAGGATTCGACTGGTGAACGGCCGACCAAGCTGGTCTTCGATGGCATGGGACAGCGTAGAGTGAGGGCCGGTGGGAAGCGACACATCCACAAGGTGCCGCAAGGGGGTTCGGAGGCTCTGCCGCACGGCGTGGAGCCACTCCAAGTCGACCATTGGAGCGCCAGGGTCGCAGCGTCGGTGTACCGCGCCACCACCGAGAGGCCGCCATCCCATGGGAGCCGTGGCGGGCTCACCACAGATGGCGCACTCGGTCAGGTGGGGCCGCAGGCCTGCGAAAGTAGACGCCTTCACACTCAGTCCGGCCCGCCAGCCCGTCTGGGGGACGCCTTCCGTGGCATCGAGAACGGTCAATGCCATCTGGAGGAGACCGAACAGGCGCGGCTCTGGGCGGTCCACGCGCGCTGCGCTGGCGCAGAGCTCGCATGCGAAGCTCGCCAGAGCGATGCGGTCGAGGTCCTTTCGTATGTGGAGTCGATCATCGAGGAGGTCGACATCTTCGAGGAAGTCGAGCGTTCCTCGACCGCGTTTCACCATCACACGGAGCGAATTGCCAATATCGAGAGCAGCGGAAAAGCGGCGGCGGGACTTCCGAGCGCCGCGGGCGAGGACGTCGACCCGACCGCGGCCAGGCGTGAGCAAGCGCACGATTCGGTCGGAATCTCGGTAGTCCTGGTGTCCCACCACCACGGCATCAAGCTGCTCTGCGGTTGCCACTCAGAGGTCCAGGATGATCTTGGCGGTAGAAAAGTAGATCAAAATGGCCAGGAGGTCGATGCCTGTGGTCACGAATGGACCCGTCGCGATGGCCGGGTCGACCTTCAGACGGTTGAGGGTGAGTGGCACTACAGCGCCGAGGATAGCAGCCGTACAGACGGTGCTGATGATGGCGCCTGCGATGCTGAGGGCAATCAGGGGCTCGGAGTACCAACGTACCAGTGCGTAGCCACCCAGCGTGAGGGCGAAGGCAAAGCCCAGGATCAGACCAATGCGGGCCTCGCGGTAGAGCATCGATGGGATGGACGTGTTCTGGTCGTGTCCGACCGCGATGTTGCGCACTGCGACGGTGGCAGCCTGAATGCCCACGTTGCCGCCCATCCCGAGCATTACCGGAATGAAGCCTGCCAGTACAGCTTTTTGGGCGAGAGCGTTTTCGAACACGCCAATCAGCTCCGCCATCCCGATGCCGCCGACCAGCGTGACCAACAGCCAGGTGAGGCGTTGACGGGCCACCCCGACCACGCCGCCCACACTGGGGTCGGGTTCCTGTCCGACGCCTGCCATCAGCATCATGTCTTCGAGCGCTTCTTCCTGGATGACATCGACGACATCGTCGATCGTGACAATCCCCAGCATGTGTCGGTTTTCGTCTACAACAGGGATGGCCAGGAGGTCATAGCGAGACACCAAGCGCGCCACGATTTCCTGATCGTCAACCGGGGAGGCTGTGATCACGTCGGTCGCCATGATGTCTTGGAGGACCGTGGACGGTGGGTTGGTGAGCAGTGCACGAAGTGAGGTCACGCCGACCAGCTGATCCGCGTCATTTTCGACGTAGAGGTAGAAGATGGACTCGAGATCGTCTTGTTTTTCGTGCAGCGTGGTGATGGCATCACGACAGGTGAGCTTTTCATTCAGGCGAAAGGCGATGGGCTGCATAATGCCGCCCGCGGAGTCCTCAGGCCACGCCAGGATGTCCTCGACTAAGACCTTGTCATCGTGCTCAATGGCCTGGAGAACCCGGCTGCGCAGCTCGTCAGGCAGCTGCTCG